>JAQBPP010000115.1 GCA_028287455.1 Bacilli bacterium
TATTCACCCCTCCAGGCGTGCAATCCCTAAAGACTGCATCAGCCCACTTGCCTTATGCAGCGTTTCTTCATACTCAGCATCAGGATCCGAATCGGCGACGATTCCACCGCCCGCATGAAAATAAACCTGTTGCTCCCTGACAAGGAAAGTGCGGATGGCAACGTTTAAGTCGGCAGTGCCGTTTAATCCGAGATAGCCGATCGATCCGCAATAGATGCCTCTACGCACCGGCTCTAGCTCCTCAATAATCTCCATTGCCCGAATTTTAGGCGCACCTGTGATGGATCCGCCGGGAAAAGTGGCCTTGATAATGTCGGACAACCTGCAATCCGGACGGAGACTCCCCTCAATGGTCGCTACTGTATGCAGAACGGTTGCATACTCTTCAATTCGTCTGCGGTCTGGCACCCGAACTGACCCATATTCACAAATCCTGCCGAGATCATTTCGCAGCAGGTCGACGATCATCGCCAGTTCCGCCTGGTCTTTTTCACTTGCCCATAAATCCTCCCGCATGCGGCGGTTTTCATCTGCCGTCTGGCCGCGCGGCCGTGTTCCCTTAATCGGTCTGGTTTCAATCTTGCATTTGCCCTGGTCTGAACCCCACGATAGAAAACGCTCCGGTGAGCTGCTTACGACTGAAAAAACGCCGCAGTCCAAAAAGGCACTAAAAGGGGCGGGATTGATATGGCGAACCTCTTTGTATAAAGCGACTGGAGAATCGCGCCAGCAGCCTTGAAATCGCTGGGACAAGTTCACCTGAAATATATCGCCTGCATAAATGTAGTCAATGGCTTTTGCTACCGTCTGTATGTATTGTTCGCGAGTGAAATTCGAGTGCAGCTGTTCCTGCTGCTGAGATTGGAGTGTCGGTCTGGCCAGTGAATCGTCTTGACTCGCTTTTGCTGACGCTGCCAATTCAATTTGTGTCAGCCACCGCGCCGCTTTTGCCAAAACGAGTTCCGCTTCACCCTCGCCTGCTGCTGCCAGCAAGGTAATCGTCTGAGTCTGCTCATGAATCGCTATGACCACATTATAAAAGGCGAAATGCAAATCAGGCATTTCCAGATCGTCTACCGCAGCCTCAGGTAAAACTTCAAATTGTCTGCCTAGGTCGTAGGAAAAAAATCCAACGGCACCCGTTTGAAAAGGCGGTAAATCAGCTCGATGTTCCACCCGTTCTGCATTTATAAACTCAGTCAAGCGATCCAGGGCACTGCCTTCAGACCTGCAGATATGTCCCATATCATCAACGAGTATCTGGTCCTGTCGACCGCTAACGATGCGATAGGGCTCAGCTCCCAAAAACGAGTACTCCGCACAAAGAGTTTGCGCAGATGAACTGCTCTCAAGCAGAAACCTATAGTCGCACGGTAAACATTCCAGCAGTTCTACTGCATTTAATGCAGATTCGATGGGATAGGAATACAACTGTTTAAGCATCATCGTCTAGTGCCCCCATGCCCCGCCGCCCAGAATAATTCTGCACAGCGAAGAAAGTTCTGCATCATCTGAAATCCGCATTCCGTGTACAGAGACTCTGGATGAAACTGAATGCCGTATACACAGTTTTGTTGATCTTCAATCGCCATCAGCTCTCCGTCACTAGCCCAAGCAACAGGCACAAGAGCCGCGGGGAGCGACTCCTCGGCGACCGACAGCGAATGATACCGACATACCCTTACCTGTTTCGGCAGTCCAGCGAATACTCCTGCTCCAAGATGGGACACCAGGCTTGTCTTGCCATGCATCGGTACAGAAGCACGCTGGACGGTCGCCTCATAAGCCCGGGCGATTGCCTGGTGGCCCAAGCAAATGCCCAGAATGGGAATATGGCCCGCGTAAGCGCGAACCGTTTCCACCGAGATGCCTGCTTGGTCAGGACCGCACGGTCCTGGTGAAATCAGGATGGCCGACGGTTTTGCGCTGGCAATTTCAGACAAAGAAATACAGTCGTTGCGGACAACGCATACCTGGCTGCCTAGCATACCCAGATATTGCACCAGATTATAAACAAATGAATCGTAGTTATCGAGTACGAGAATCATCAACAAAACTCCCAACAACCGGAAACCGCTATAGTTTCTCTGCCCAACATGGGATATACTGGTAAGAAGGAAAGGAAAGAATGAAATTTGTCTTCTAAAAGATTATAATACGCGTAAAGTAGTGACAAGTAGGGGTTGTTTCACTCGAGCAGTGCCTCTACAGATTGGGGTAATAATGACCGCATTTTCTCTTGCTTACAATAGACGAAGGCTGCTTCCTGTCATCGTGTTGTTTTTCTGTGAAATAGCCCGCTCATCGTTTATCTTTGGAATCCTGCCGAATCGCAGCACCGTGCTTTCGCTTTCTGTCATCAGTTATGCAATTGCCGCCCACTATGCAGTCGATACGTTGTCCAAGCTTTGGATCGGTTGGCTGCTGGACCACTTTTCCAAACGTTGGGTGGTTACTATAAATTTATTGATCTCGTTCGTGTCTTTGATTGAATTAGGACAAGTTAGCAAATCCATCTGGGTCATTGCCTGGGCTGCAGCATTTGGTCTTGGCACCTCATCGATCTGGATGTACGTGCTGCACCAGGCGACAACGCTCGAAACCGATGCTGCCCGTAATTTAATGTCCAAAGTATTTACTGCTTGGTTTGCGGCGGTTGGCATCGGCTACGCGATTGGAAATGCTTCAGTGATCAGTGATTCATCAAGATTGACCCTTTTGCTTTATCTCGTATGGGGATTAGCAGTGCTTATGACATTAATTTTACCTAAAGTGGTGTCAGCTGGCGAGCGATCTTTTTCCATTTTGGAAGGATTCCGCAGTGAAGCTTTTCGCAAAGCATGGTATGCTATACCTGGCATGTTCATCCAGACGCTGGCTGCCAGCGCGCTGCTGCCAATTGTGCAGTCGTTTCTGCAGCGCCATCTTGGCCTGACACTGCCCCAATTGATATGGATTGGCGCTTCGGGAGGGGTTTCGCTGCTAATTGGTCTTACGATCATTGGACGCATTCCTGCATTGCCTTATCGAAAGATGTTAAGTATCGGACTATTTATACTTGCAGTTGGTATTTTCACCATTGGGTTGATGCAAAGTATGGGAACACTAATCCTGTTAGCGATCATAATTGGCGGATCCTATTCCCTGGTGCTTAGCTCCTGGAACGCGCTGCTCCTGTCGATCGTCCCGAAGAAAAACCAAGGGTTGGGCTGGGGCGTGTTTTCGATGATTGAAGGCGCGGGAATGGCTGCAGGCAGTTCACTGAGTGGAATGCTTGTTGGCGCTTTTGGTGCGAATGTCTCCTTCTTTTTTTCGGGAAGTTTATTGTTTTTCCTTGGCCTATGGTATCTTCCTTATCGAACATGGTTAGGCTCGATAATAACGAGATAACACCATAGCCAATTCCTAATCTGGAGTTGAAAATCTTATGCTGCAACCTACTAAGAAGCCTAAAGTTCTGATCTTTTACGCAAACTATGGCGAAGGCCATAAGCGTGCCGCTTTGGCGCTGCATCAATCTCTTACAGAACAGATGCCTGATGCAGAAATTATTTCAGAAGACTTTTTAGGTGATGCGTTTCCATTCACAGATTGGGTGATGCGTAACCTTTATTTAGAAACCTATCATCGCTTCAAGTCGATATATGGATATATTTACTACAAAACAAAAGATATGCCTGCAGATGCTCCCGTGTTTCAACTACTGTCTTATCTCGGCAGTTGGAAGCTGGAACGCTATTTGCGATTGTTACAGCCAGATATTGTGATCAGTACGTTCCCAAGCCTGACAGGCATGTTGTCTGCTGTGAAAGAACGAGAACGCGTCCCGTTCTCCCTTTGGTGCGTGCTGACCGATTATGTGGCCCATAGTCAATGGCTCTATAAAATTGTGGATCATTATTTTGTCCCAACCGAAAAGATTCGCCAGGATTTGCAAAAACATGGCATCGACCGCAAATCGATCACCATCTCTGGCATTCCAATTCTGCCCGCTTTTTACGAAAACAAGGACCGAAATCAGCTGCGGAAAAAGTATGGCCTTGATGAACAGAAAACAACTTTGGTCATTTCTGCCGGGGCATTTGGTGTAACTAACGTAGCCGATGTGTGCAAAACGCTGGTGACGACGTGTCCGTCTGCTCAATTTGTGGTGGTCTGTGGCCGTAATCATAAGATGTATCAACAGATGCTGGGCATTCGTAATTCCGGCATGTCCCATTTGTTTCCGCTTCCGTTCGTACAGGAAATGGATGAAATCATGCAACTGGCTGATTTATTCATTACCAAGGCCGGAGGTTTGTCTGTCACAGAAGGGCTCGCTTCCCAGGTGCCTATGGTACTGTTTCAAAGTCTGCCTGGCCAGGAAACCGAAAACGCCGCTTATTTATCACGCGCCGGCGTGGCCCATCGCGTAAACGGTGAATCTGAGTTGATTGCGACTGTAACAAGACTTGTTACGAATGAAGCCGAACTATTAACCATGAAAAAGGCGATTGTGGCGTTCAAGCTGGTTATTCCGCCCGCCTTGAAAATTGCCAGGCTCGCTTGCGATGCGTTTGCCGGGGAACTCAGCACGCCATCACTGCTTACGTACAAACCTCAGCAGCTAGGCGCTCGGGGAGAGGTCTATTAGGAAAAAACGTTTACTCTTTGCTCTCTCTGTTGCAGGCAAAAGCCGTTCGCAAAGAGTAAACGTTTTTTCTGTGATTTAATCAAGGCGTAGTTCCTTTCTAGCTCCGGTTGCAAGCAAAAGTCGCGTCGAAAGGAACGAATGTTTTTTTGTCATGATACTAAACAAAAGGGATGCCAGCACTGCGGCATCCTTTTTTTCTGTAACAAAATAAGAATAAACAGCCTCGGAAATTAAGGCATTCGTGCGAAAGAAGCGTGGTGAGTTTGTTGATCGCCTCAGGAGAACATGTGTATATTACTACTTTCTGGTCAGCATTTGTTGGCACTTGTAAGGTAACGTGTTCGAATTCAAGCCTGCCAAGCATTGGATGATCCATTGATTTGTGTCCATCAGGAATGCTTTTTCGCTCATCCGAAAGACAAAAAAG
>JAQBPP010000349.1 GCA_028287455.1 Bacilli bacterium
GGAACTCTGAGCCCAGTATTGTGGTGTAAAATGACCGATATTCTGAACAACTTTAGGCAGTAGAAAGGAAGGCATCCAGAGACCGCCGACCATCGCGCCTCCCATGGAAACAAGCTGGGTAATGACCATTGCTGCATTTTCCCCAGGCACAATAAACGATAGTCCAAGGCCGATGCCCGTACCTGCAATGCTTAAGCCAAAAATGATCAACCCAAGCGCTGAAAGATCTCCCAATTTCAAATGATACACATAGTGACCGAAAGCAAATAGTATTACGCATTGGGCTATGACTGTCAGAACAAAGGGAATCCACAGTCCGATCAAATACGGAAGAGGCTTGACTGTAGTGCTGCGGATTCTCGACAACAAACCGGTCTTTTTCTCATCAAAAATTCGGCGGGCCATCGACATCATGATATAGAAGACGAACATGACGGTCATACCGGGAACAACCTGATCGACAAAGTCAAAGTGATCCGAAGAGGTCGGTATATTTTGGATGCTGATGGGTGAAGATAAATCTTGCTCTGCTTGTGTTTGATTAGCGCCTAAATTCACTAAAACTTCAGCGAGTTTTTGTTCCCGGTACTGGCCGGAGATGCTCCCCAGGATTGCTTGAATGGGAGCGAGCGACATCCCCGCCGATGGATCCTGATACAAGTGGATACTTGCCTGTTTACCTTGTTTCATGTCTGACTCAAATCCAGCCGGAATGACCAGAACGGACGAAAACTGGCCTTGCTTGATTTTATTAATTTGATCGTTCAAACTGGAATTCGCATCCTGTGTGACAGTCATGATTTTCCCCATTTGCACAATGAACGCAGCAGACGCCGCCGACTGATCCTGATCAATCGTATGAATCGCAATTGAAGAGGAGTCGCCTGATTTGCCGAAAATTGATCCGAACATGATAATGAACAAAATCGGCATTAAGAGTAGGAAGAAAAAACTTCTTTTATCTTTGCGGATCAATCTCAGTTCTTTAATTATAATTGCTTTCATAAAAAGCTCTCCTTTCCTAATCCCTGAGCGCAGTGCCTGTCACTGTCAAAAACACGTTCTCTAAAGAGGGTCTGACCACTTCCAGCTGTTTCACGTCCCACCGATGTTGTGCTGCAATGCCTAACAGGCGCTGCATGACCTCACTTACCCGTTCCGTTTCCAGAATCCAGCCTGACCCTTCCTTTTGGGTTTTACTGACATCCGGATCATGAGGCGGCTCCTTCAAACCACTCGCTTCCAGATAAATTGCCTGGCGACCGTGACGTTCCAGCAGCTCGCCAAGCGGTCCCTTGGCTTTCACAGAACCAAGATCCATAATGGCCACCTCGTCGCAAAGCACTTCGACTTCTTCCATATAGTGAGTCGAGTAGATAATGGTAACGCCTGCTCTGTTTAATTCACGAATCATCTCAAAAATGTGATTGCGTGACTGCGGGTCAATGCCCACTGTCGGTTCGTCCAGAATGAGCAGTTTAGGCCGATGCAGCAAAGCAGCTGCGATATTAATTCGTCTTTTCATACCACCAGAAAACGTTTGAATCTCATCTTTCGCTCGATCCTTGAGCCCCGTTTTTTCCAGGACGTCCTGAATACGCCGTTTCAGCTCGCTGCCGTGAACGCCGTAAGTTTGGCCGAAAAATTCGAGGTTGTCGTATGCGCTTAGTTTTTCATACAAGGTAATCTCTTGGGGCACATAGCCAATAAATTTGGCAACAGCATCGGAATGGTTAATGACTTCTTTTCCGAACAGTTTCACCGAGCCGCTGTCCGCTTTGACAATCCCGGTCAATATTTTCATCATGGTTGATTTTCCGGCGCCGTTTGGCCCGAGTAAACCGAAGCACGAACCAGCTGTCAAGGAAAAGGTAACGTCCTGCAGCGCTTGTTTTTTCCCATAAGTCTTGGTCAGTTGTGAGACCTCCAACAGGATCTCTGCCTGGCCGGATGATCCAGCAGCCATGCTCGGCCGTTTTGTAAGTGTTTCTTGCATTAAGGGTTCCTCCTATAAGGATAGTTTTTTATCAAGCACGTACGCACACGTTCGGATAATCCCATAAGCAATCAGCCAGCTGGCTCCCATGAAAGCCAACACTTGCCAGGTGAAAGGGAGGAAAATGATCGGTTGATTGTCTGTAAACTGTTGAGACATTCCGCTGCCCCTGAGCCACGCTCCCGTATTTGAATACATGAGACCTCCACCTCCCATAAATAGCACCCACAGAATTGGACTGATCGGGCGCAGCGCAGTGAATTGCGATTCGGCAGTTAGAAGACCGATAGCCAGCAGAAAGGGACTAAACCCTACAATCAGCAGAAACCAGTTCAAACCCGACAGTAAGAAGGAACTGACATCCGCAAAAGTATAATGGCTCAGACATAAGGCGATTACCGTAGCATACAGCGCACCCAGCACATACAACCCGGTCACGACCAACAGCATTCGCAGCCATGCAGCCACCCATTTGGCGCCGATCAACCAATGCCGCGGATACGGCAGCGTCAGCCACCATCCGTGCGTATCGTTTTCCCACTCCCGTTTTAGAATGCCAAACCCTACAAAGAAGAGCATATAAGGGAAACCCAGAGTCGTATACCACAAGTTTTGTAAATGCAGCGTTTCGTGTATAGCGTAATAAGTTGCCGTACTTAGTGCAGCAATGATCACCAGCGACAAGTAAATGATCCACCACCACTTCGTGACTGGTGATCGATTTTGCCTCCGCCAACTCCCTTTCAATTTCCATTCATGACGTACAAGCGCCCAAAAGATGCTGGATGAATTCATGGTTTCCACTCCTTTTTGTACAATGTCCGAAAGACGTTATGAAGGGAGCCATACTCCGCGCGCAAATCATCCATTTCTCCGGACCAGATCGCCGTACCCTGATTCATCATTACGGTATAGTCGAACAATCCCTCAACTTCCTGGATATCATGCGTACTGATCAAGACCGACTGATTGCGGTTTTCCAAATAATCGATAAGTCCGGATATGATCGCTTCTCTAGACATGACGTCAATGCCGGCAAACGGTTCATCGAGGATGATCAGCGGCACGTTGCGGGCCATGCAAAGTATCAGTAGAATACGGGCTTCCTGTCCTCGGCTCATGCCGCTTAGTTTCATTTCCAAATCAACATCCATAAAATTGGCAAGTCGTTTCGCCGTATCCATATCGAACCCAGGCAGTAACGATTCCCCCCATTCGAGCGCCTGCCGCGCAGAATGGTTCGGATACCAACGGCCTCTGTCTGGAAGATAAGCAATGCCCCTGTTTGTTTGCCAACCCGGCTGCTGACCGAGCACTTCAATGCTGCCTTCGTCTACACGGATCAATCCAGTAATCGCTCGAAAGAGACTGGATTTCCCGCACCCATTGGGTCCGAGAACGCCAACAATTCGACCAGTTGGAATTGTGATCGTAAGCTTGTCGAGTGCCGTTTTTTTACCATAACGTTTCGTCGCCTGCTGACAAATGACAATCGGTTGCGTCATGATCGATCTCCTCCTTTATCAGAGGTATGATTTTGTTGAATATAGGCCTTAACATCAGTCCATGTTAGTCCCAAACTGCTCATTTGCGCTAAAAATGCATCGATATATTTCGCGGCAAGGTCCGTTCGAAACACCTGCACGCGTTCGGGGGACGAGGTGACAAAAGTTCCTTGGCCTCTGCGTTTTTCAGTCAAGCCATCTCTCTCCAATTCCTGGTAGGCACGCATGACAGTATTCGGATTCATTCGCAACTCCTGTGCTAATTCCCGCACCGAAGGCATTTTTTCTCCCAACCCAATCTCCCCTTTAGCAATAGCACTACGCACTTGATCCAATATTTGCTCATGTAACGGTTGGCTGAAATCAATCTGAAACCGCAAGGAGCCAACCTGCTGTTTTTCCATGGACGCACCTCCTGTTCTCCATCATCACGCATCAGTGACTTAAGTGTATTATATTATTTAATACACTTAATGCAAGTAGTATTCTGGCAAATAAAAAAAACCGCTCGATGGCGGTTTGTAATCTTATCTTGTAATTATGATTTGATAATAGCCTGTACTCGCCCAACCTGTCCGTTGGTTAAACGAACTTTTATTCCATGTGGATGCTGAGCAGAGTTGGTGAGGATATCCTTGACGATTCCACGAGTCAACTTACCAGATGGTTGATCCTGCTTTAAAACAATGTCAACTTCCAACCCAGGGCGAATATTGGAACGAACTTGTCCACTCATTGCTGTCACTTCCATTGTTCATTTTAGTACGCTTTACAGAAACGATACGATATCCGCGTCACAAAAGCAAATCAGGCTTCCACTTATTGATATACCCATGTCAACCCGCCATCCGTGGATTTCAACAATCCATCAACTGACAAGATCCATAAGGTTTTCCCTGCTGCAGCCATTTTAATTCCATCTGTACCGGGGATAAAATTTAAATGAAATGACTGGGGGAAATCCGTTTCAGACCAGTTTTTTCCTCCATCGGTGGTATTAAGCAATACGAACTGCGGCTCTTTGAGAGGATTTGTGTCAAGCAGCATCCACCCGACTTGACTAGAACTAAACACGAGCCCGCTTCCCCAGCCTGGCCCACTCCAGACCAACTGCCATGCGCCGGTTTTATCCAATGACTGTAATGACACGTTGGTGTCAGATGTGGTCAGCATCCAGCCATGATCAGCTGAACTAAAATTGATCTGCCACCAGCTGCCTGGCTTGATCTGTGTTTCTTGGACCAGACTCCAGGAACGTCCTCCATCCGCCGTATTCAAAAGCTCGACTGCAGGAAATGTCTTGACAGTCATTATCGCATGAGATTGATCAAAAAAACGAAGTTCAGTGTGATCGAACAATCCCCCTTGATTGTTAGATTTCGGATCGGTGGATGCGGGAAGCACGTTTTGCGAAATCTGCGTCCAACTATGACCTCCATCATTTGTTTGATACAGAATCTCTGTTGACGAGTTCTGATCGACAACCGCCGCATCTCCATGAAGCTGGTCGGTAAAGGACAGCGCTTGAACTTCTTTGCCTACTGGTAAGACTGAAACCTCCTGCCAATGCACTCCGCCGTCATTCGTTTGAACGATTGCATTAGCATTTTCTCTGGTGCCTATGCCAAACCCGATTTCGTCTGTCAGGAATGTTAGTCCGCGCGTGGGCTCTAATGCCGGATAAACTTGAGTCCATGTTGTACCCCCATCTGTTGTGTGAAGGAGGCTAGCCGACACGTCATTGATTGCCCAAGCTTCTGCTTTTGAAAGAACAGCCAGATCCTTCATGCTCCATGCTTGATCCTTGCCGATCAATACAAAGCTGCTCCCACCGTCATGAGTGACGGCAACACCGCCTGCAAGGGGAGACGCTCCCGAATCAAATGTTATATATCCATCATTTGCGTTCGAGAACTCAACTCGGCTTGGATAAATCCGGCCTGAAAACAGAGAATCCTGAATCTGCGACCAGCTCATGCCTCCATCAGTGGTGTGAAACAGTTTACCTGCTAAATCACTGGAATCTTTATCAAAAAGCCAGCCATTAGAAGCATCGGAAAAAGAAATTCCCATCCAATGCTGCGTTCCCGCAATTGAAATAGATCCCATGCTGTTGTCCCAATGCTGGCCGCTATCAATAGTTTGGAACACTTCCAAGTCTGAGTTGGGATTGTTTGGATTGCCGCTATCATTCGGTTCATAACCCGCAATCCAACCTGCCGATTGACTGATAAAGCTAATTGAGGCCACCTGGAACCCATCTTTTACAGACAAAGTATTCCAATGATCTCCTCCATCAGATGTGGATAACAATTGATTTTCAATAAGTGCGTAACCGTGTTGATTATTGGAAAAATATAGCTGAATCTGACCGTTCCAGTTTGTCGGACCGTTGTGTGTCCATTGTGTAGTCCAATCACTTCCTCCATCTATCGTATGCAAAATTTCAAAAGTGGTATCCTGGCTGCCGTTTGGTGGAAACTGTACAACCACCGCCCAGCCCGTCTGTTCATTGACAAAATCAAGCTTTTGGATCGGTGCGTCAGGGATTGCGACATGTGCCCAACTCCGTCCCCCATCCCGCGTTTTTAACAGTTGATTGTTCATCGTGCTGACCCATCCAGTTTGCGATTTTAAAAAATCAATAGAAGTCAGTATTTGTGACTGACTTGTTCCTTGTACCTTGGCTTCTTCAATGGGCATTGGAGAGATAGAAGAAGTAACCTGTTGAGCCGTATTCTTAGGGTAATGTGATGGGCTTGTGCTGCATGCAGTTAGCACCAACCCGATAGCCAAGCTCCAGGCGACTGCTAAGATCTGTTTGAACATCTTGATCACCCTCTCTTAGTTAGAGACGAATTACGCATGAGAGAGGTTACATGCGTCTAAAAATTCCAGTTTCAACATTTTAAGCCATTTTCAGGGTACACTTAACAAAGAATTGCTAATCCGAGTGCGATATCCTAAGAAAAGCGGGAATGATAGTGGCAAATTATACAGGAATTATCGATTTAGGCTCCAATACCGTTCGCTTAGTGATTTACTACTGCGATAATGACGGATTCTTTCACGAATATGAGGATGTGAAATTTCCGCTGCGTTTGATCAATGATCTGCAACCAAACTGCAGAATTAGCGAACAAGGCTTTGTAAAAACGCTCGAGTGCTTGCGCCAGTTCAAGGCCATTTGCGACTCTCGACAAGTCTCTGAGATTATTGGCGTGGCCACTGCCGCAGTGCGCCAGGCCCGCAATGGCCTCGATTTGCTTCGGCAGATTGAACAAGAGTTGGATATACACTTTCGCTTGTTATCAGGGGAGGAAGAATCACACTATGGCTATTTAGCCATTGTCAACAGTATGTCGATCGATGAAGCAGTAACGATTGATATCGGCGGCGGCAGTACAGAGATTACTTACTTTCGCGATCGTAAATTAATTCATAAAGCAAGCTTCCCTTTTGGAGTAGTGAATTTAACTTCTGAATTTCTGAAGCATGAGAACCCAACCGCTGACGAACTTTCGCGGCTAAAGACGTATGTAAGGGAGCAATTTTTAACTCAGCCTTGGCTCTCTGGCTGTCAGTGCGCTCTTGTTGCTCTAGGGGGTACAGCCCGAAATGCGGCAAAAATAGTTCAACGAGAAATTCACTATTCTCTAGCCAGTGTGCATAACTTTGTGATGTCCCGCAATCAAGTGAACAAGCTGCGCGGCGAAATCAGCCAGATGACCCCGGCCGAGCGGCGTCAACTCGATGGGTTGTCAAAAGACCGGGATGACATCATCCTGGCAGGCCTGGAAGTCTTCTGCTCTCTGTTGGACTTGATTGACAGTGACCGTTTGATTACGAGCCGCAAAGGGCTGCGGGATGGAATTTTATTTGAGAAAATACTTAACCGCTCCGGACTGGAACGGATAGAAGATGTAGCGCTGTTTGGTGCACAGCAATTCATCACACGCTATGGAGTTAATCGTGTGCACGCGGAACACGTGGGAATACTAGCCACGTCGATCTATGATCAACTCATCAGTTTAAACATTATTCAAATGGAAAATGCTCACCGGAAGCTGCTGCTGATCGCATCGCAATTGTATGGCATTGGCAGTTGGATCAATCCTTATGAATCAGAACAGCACACGTATTATTTGTTGTCTCATGTACTGCTGCCAGGGACGACTCACGAGGAGCGGCTGATGATTGCTATGATTGCCTCCTACAAAAATAAAAAAACGCTGCAAAAACAATTATCCTTACATAACGACATTGTGAACCGCCAGGACCAGACTGCAATCGAAATACTGGGACATTTGGCCTGGCTTGCCCGAACACTGGATTTTACAATGAACCAAAAAGTTGTGAATGTAACAGTAAAAACAAAGAACAAAATGGTTACCTTAGAATGCGTAGGCTTGTCTAATCATACGATTGAATATTTGTGGGTGAAAGATATCGCCGCTAAAGTTTCAAAAGTGTTAAAACGCACTGTAAAAGTAAAGGATGCAGAGTGATTTGCCCTACTACGACTCACAAAGGACTGAAATTTCATGTTGAACCTCGACTCTCATGAGTTTTATATTAACCGTGAATTCAGTTGGTTGTCATTTAATGAACGCGTTTTGGAAGAAGCGAACGACCCGACCAACCCTTTGTTCGAACGCTTACGCTTCTTAGCCATCACCGCCTCCAATTTGGATGAATATTTCATGATTCGAGTCGCTGGTCTCAAAGAGATGGTCAAGGCGCGGATTAAGGAACCAGACAACAAGTCAGGGCTTACACCCCAGGAACAATTGACAACTGTTTCTCAGCTTGCCCACTCCCTGTCCAAACAGATTTACCAAACCTTTGCGGATTCACTGCTGCCTAAACTGGAAACTGAAGGGCTGACATTTGTAAAAGTGGAAGAGTTGAACGATGAACAGGCGCAGTATCTGCAGAACTATTATCACCAGCGCGTGTATCCTGTTTTAACCCCAATGGCTGTCGATACAAGCCGCCCGTTCCCGCATTTGCTTAATCGCAGTCTAAATATTGCGGTTCTGCTGGAAAACAAGCCAAATGAGGTAGATAAACGATTTGCTGTCGTTCAAGTGCCTTCCGTGCTGCCGCGTTTTATCCGGCTGCCTGCCGCTGAAAGACAGTATCCTTTTATTCTCCTTGAAGACGTGATCTGCAGCAGCATGGACACTTTGTTCCCGGGTAATCAAATAGTTTCGACAGGTAAGTTTCGGATTACCCGCAATGGCGATCTAAATCTGGATGAGGAAGGTACGGATGAAGATTTGCTGCACCTGATTCAGGAGGAATTAAAAAGACGAAAATTGGGATCAACAGTTCGTCTGGAAATCGCGCCATTCACGCATAAAGAAATCATGGAAATTCTCAGAGAATCGTTGGAGCTTAAGGAAGCTGACATTTATGAGGTTGCCGGGCCAATTGATTTAACTTTTTTAAATCGCATCGCCGCATTGGAAGAGTTCAGTCATTTACGATATGAGGAATTGATTCCACAGACGCCCCCCGATTTCATCGGGATCGACGACATCTTCGCTGACATCGCCCGCCATGATCTTCTTTTGCATCATCCCTTCGAATCATTTGAGCCGGTTGAGCGTTTTCTGCGGGAAGCTGCGGACGATCCCCAAGTCTTAGCCATTAAACAGACCTTGTACAGGGTAAGCGGTGATTCGCCCATCATACATTCACTGGAAAGAGCAGCTGAAAACGGAAAACAGGTCACCGTACTGGTCGAATTGAAAGCCCGCTTTGATGAAGCGAATAATATCGGTTGGGCAAAGGAATTGGAACAAGCAGGATGTCATGTGATTTATGGGTTAATTGGGCTAAAAACCCACAGCAAGATTGCGCTGGTTGTCCGATCTGAGGGAGATCAAATTCGGAGGTACGTTCATTTAAGCACAGGCAATTACAATGACACGACTGCACGCTTGTACACCGATGTCAGCATGTTTACCGCCCGGGAGGAGTTTGGGGAAGACGCAACTGCTTTTTTTAATTTGCTGTCTGGCTATTCCACTGTTCCCACTTGGAATGTATTTGCGGTAGCTCCCAGCGGACTGCGGGACAAGCTGCTCAAGTTAATTGAAGATGAAATCCAGCGAAGCACACCGGAACATCCAGGACATCTGATTGCCAAGATGAACTCTTTGACTGATAAGAAGCTGATTAAGGCCCTGTATAAAGCGTCCTGTGCCGGAGTTAAAATTGATTTGATCATCCTCGTC
>JAQBPP010000354.1 GCA_028287455.1 Bacilli bacterium
GGTATGTTTGATGACTACGGCCGCAGGCTCGCTGAATTCTTGCAGAATCAACAGCGCAGCATTTGCATCCTGGATATTGTTGTACGACAGTTCCTTGCCGTGCAGCTGCCGGCTGCCGCTGATCGAGTCGTCCGGCGGAAATGGCTCATTGTAAAAAGCAGCCTGCTGGTGCGGATTTTCGCCATACCGCAGCCCTTGTGCCAATTCAAACGACAGGGTTACTCGTTCCGGGAATTGCTCGCCCGTTTGGCGAGTCAGATAGGAGGAGACCAGCGCATCGTAAGCGGCAGTATGCCGGAACACTTTTGCCGCCAAACGAAACTTGTCCTCACGCGTGAGTTCAGTGCCCGTTTCCAGCGAATTCGTCACTAAACCGTAGTCGCTGCTGTCGACGACAACCACTACATCCTGGTAGTTTTTCGCTGCAGACCGCAGCATGGAAGGGCCGCCAATATCGATATTCTCAATCGCGTGTTCCAGCGTGACTTCTTTGGAGATCGCCGCCTGAAACGGATACAGATTCACGATGACGAAGTCGATTGGACTGATGCCCAGTTTGCCGATTGCTTCCATATGCTCCGGGTTGTTTCGAATGGCGAGCAGTCCGCCATGAATGTTTGGATGGAGCGTTTTCACCCGTCCGTCCATAATCTCCGGGAAGCCTGTAATATCTGAAATTCCGATCACCGGCACACCCGAACGCTGCAGTAAATCTGCTGTCCCGCCAGTTGAAATCACTTCAATCCCATGCGACACCAAGCACTGTGCAAACTCCACAATACCCGATTTGTCTGAAACACTAATTAATGCTCTTCTTGCCATCACCATTCTCCTTTTCCAATTTCTCTGCCAATTCACACACGACTGCGGGCAGCAGCACATGCTCGGCAGCCTGCAGCCGCCCCCGCAAACTCTCCAGTGTGTCATTGTCCTGTATCGCTACATCCTGCTGCTGAATGACGGGTCCCGTATCCATGCCGCTGTCGACAAAGTGGACAGAGACACCCGTAACCGGCACCTTCGCGATGAATGCCTGTTCGATTGCATCTTTGCCCGGAAAAGCAGGCAATAAAGACGGATGCAGATTGATGATGCGATTCGGATAGGCTTCCAATAAACCAGGGCCAATCAACCGCATATATCCGGCGAGTACAATCAACTGAACTCCCTTGCGGCGGCACTCTTGTACGATTAACTGCTCAAACTCAGCTTTGGAAGCAAATTCTTTGGGAAGAAAACTAAATACAGACAAATTTGCTGCCGCTGCTTTTTCTTTGGCCAGACAGTGCGGCCTGTCGGTTACAAACAAGACGATTTCATAGCGGCTGCCGTGCTGCGGGTGCTGCAGCAGCGCTTCGAAATTCGTGCCGGATCCGCTGGCAAAAACTGCAATACTCGTTGTCCGTTTGTTCATGGCAGGCCGATGATTTGCACTGGCTGCCCGGCAGTGGTCACACGACCCAGTTCATACACGTTCTCGCCGATCCCCGCACAGGCAGCAACAAAATCCGACTTTATTTCCTGGGAAACGACAACAATCAGGCCAATTCCCATATTAAACGTTTGGAACATGTCGTAGTTTGGGATCTGACCTTGTTCTTGCAAAAAGTTAAACACGGGTAAAATCGGCCACGATCCGTAGTCAATCTGAGCGCTGAGCCCCTTTGACAGCACACGCGGTATATTCTCCCAGAAGCCGCCCCCTGTGATATGCGCCATGCCTTTGACCCTGAACTGCTGCAGCAGCGACAACACCGATTTCACGTAGATTCTCGTCGGTGTGAGCAGGACAGTGCCTAACGTGCGCAAAACTCCTGGCGCTTCTTCGAATGAGTCCTGTAAGGACAGCTCATTTTGCGCAATGATGCGGCGGATTAAAGAAAAACCGTTGGAATGCGGTCCCGAAGACGGAAAACCAAGCACCACATCACCAGGCTGAATCGAGGAACCGTCAATCATGCGGGATTTCTCCGCCACACCAACGGCAAACCCGGCGATGTCATATTCGCCTGCTGCATACATGCTGGGCATTTCGGCCGTTTCCCCGCCGAGCAGCGCGCAGCCTGCTTGCTCGCAGCCGTCTGCGACGCCCTTGACCACTTGTTCGGCAACGTCTGGATTGAGGCTTCCAGTAGCAAAATAATCAAGGAAGAAGAGTGGTTCGGCTCCCATCACCAAAATATCGTTCACGCACATTGCGACCGCATCAATGCCGATCGTATCGTGCTGATCCAATGCAAATGCCAGTTTCAGCTTCGTGCCAACCCCATCTGTTCCTGACACCAGCACCGGTTCCTGATAACGACCCACAGGCAGCTGGAAGCCGCCTCCGAACCCGCCTAAACCGGTCAGTACTTCCGGACGAAACGTACGCGCCACATGTGATTTGATTCTGCGCACCACTTCATTGCCGGCGTCGATATTCACTCCCGATTGAGAATAAGCGTCCACTCCGCTCGCCTACCTTTCTAATGAGAACTTGGTGAGATCCTCGTAGATTTCGGTTGGATATCTCCCAGTAAAACAAGCGTTGCAGTACGAGTGCGCCTGCCCTTTTTCCACGCCAAACGCTGCCAGCATTTGATCTTCACTCAAGTAAGCCAGGGAATCAGCCTCGATAAACGCGCAAATCTCCGGCACCGTCTTGCGTGCGGCGATTAACTCGCCTGCGGAAGAAGTATCGATGCCGTAAAAGCAGCTGTTTTTCACAGGAGGAGAGGAGATGCGCATATGAACTTCAGCAGCGCCTGCTTCCCGCAGCAAGCTGACGATTGGACCGGCTGTGGTCCCGCGCACGATGGAATCGTCAATCACCACGACCCGCTTTCCCTCCACGACGCCGCGTACGGCAGACAGCTTGAGCTTGACCCCGCGTTCCCGCAGCTCCTGATTGGGTTGAATGAAAGTGCGTCCGATATAACGGTTTTTAATTAGTCCAATTTCATAAGGAATTGCACTCTCTTCGGCATACCCAATCGCGGCTGAAATCGAGGAGTCGGGCACACCAATGACCACATCAGCATCGACTGGATGTTCTTGAGCCAGCAATTTGCCAAACTGTTTACGGATGGAATGGACATTAAAACCGTCAATGTCCGAATCCGGACGAGCAAAGTAGATATATTCAAACGTGCAGAGCGCTTTTTTGTTCTGTCCAGCGTAGTGCACGGAGCGCATGCCCTGTTTGTCGAAGATGATCATTTCACCTGGCTCCACATCGCGGATGAATTTCGCCCCGATCGTTTCAAACGCGCAGGTTTCGGATGCCACTACATATGCGCCGTCGAACTGTCCCAGCACCAGCGGACGGAGACCATGAGGATCACGCAGTGCAATCATTGAGTCATCAGAGAGGATCACAAAAGCGTAACCCCCTTTGACCATCGAAATGCTCTCTTTAACCCCTTCTTCCAGTGTCGGCAGTCCGGAGCGGGCAATCAGGTGCGCGAGGACCTCGGTGTCGGAGGTCGATTGAAAAATGGAGCCCTGCCGCTCCAGAAACGCATGCAATTGGTGCGCGTTAATCAGATTTCCGTTATGCGCCAAAGCAATATTGCCTTTGCGAAATGCAAACGTCAGCGGCTGCGCATTGACAAGCGTTGCCGCACCCGTTGTGGAATAACGCACGTGGCCGATCGCGCAGTCGCCTGCTAACTTCGCCAGCACCGATTGGTTAAACACATCTGCGACAAGCCCCATGCCCTTATGATGGTACATGCGAGTTCCATCGACCGTAGCAATTCCGGCCGATTCCTGACCGCGATGCTGCAGCGCATACAGCGCGTAATAAGATAACTCTGCGGCCCGCTCATGATGGTAAATTCCAAATACGCCGCATTCATCGTGCCATTTATCTTGCATTAGTTCATCGCCCATGGAAGAGCTCCCTTCCAGCTGTCTGCCAAATCATGAACGCTTGCATCAATCACGATCGATTCATTTACGCCGATAAGCAGCGAATCGCCTTCCACTTGACCTAACAAGGTGATCGGACACTCCATTTCCAGCGCGAGCGCTTCCAGCAGCGCGCGGTGTTCTGGCGTTACTTCAAGCAAGATGCGCGAAGGGGTTTCGCCAAACAACACAGCGTCTGTCCGCAGCTCGCTGTCCATATTCACCACTGCGCCTATGCCGCCTGCAATGCAAGACTCGGCAAGGGCGACTGCGAGTCCGCCGTCTGCACAATCATGCGCAGCCCGGATCAAGTTCGAGCGGATGGCAGTGAGCACAAACTTCTGCACACGAACCTCCAGCGCCAGGTTGAGCCGCGGAGATATCCCTGCTGTCACCCCATGCACAGCAGCCAAATATTCGGAACCGCCCAAATCGTTTCCTGCAGTGCCGGTAACAAAAATCAGGTTTCCGTCAGTTTTGAAGCTCTGAGTGGTCGCATGGCTGTAGTCCTCCAGCAGTCCGACCATGCCAATCACTGGCGTTGGGTAGATATCAGTGCCGCCAGTTTCGTTGTAAAACGACACGTTCCCGGAAATCACCGGCGTTCCAAGAGCCCGGCAAGCCTCAGCGATGCCGTCGATCGATTGTGAGAACTGGTAATAGATTTCCGGTTTTTCCGGATTGCCGAAATTGAGGCAATCGGTAATCGCGATCGGTTCTGCACCTGAGCAGACGACATTTCGCGCTGCTTCAACCACTGCCAATTGTCCGCCCACGTAGGGGTCCAGGTACACATGACGACCATTGCCATCGGCAGACATCGCTATCGCTTTGCTCGTACCCCGGATGACCACCACTGCCGCATCTGAACCCGGCCGGATCGCTGTGCTGGTGCGCAC
>JAQBPP010000392.1 GCA_028287455.1 Bacilli bacterium
ACGTCAACGGCGGACCGAGTTTTTACAGTCTTGCGGAGGCAGCACAAGACCACTATCTCGCTCTGATGATGGACCAGGCCGTGAAATCCGGGGAATCCATTACAACTACCCTTCCGCTATGGGCGGAGTGATCATGCAGGCACTGAAAGAAAGGGATGAGGCATATTGTCAATCTACAAGCTATCGGTTGAAACAATCAATGGGGGCACGCAATTACTTGCTGAATACAAAGGCAAAGTTCTGTTAATTGTCAATACTGCGAGCAGATGCGGTTTCACTCCGCAATACAAGGAGCTGCAAGAACTTTACGAGCAGTATCGGGACAAAGGGTTTGAAGTCCTGGCATTTCCCTGCAACCAGTTTCTGCAGCAAGAACCTGGGACTGATGATGAAATTCAGAGTTTCTGCGAGATGACCTATGGCGTTACATTTCCTCTTTTTAAAAAGATCGATGTGAACGGCAAAGGGGCACATCCGCTGTTTCAATTTTTAGCTGCTCAGTCAAGAGGCATCCTCCATTCCAAACAGATCAAATGGAATTTTACGAAATTTCTAGTTGACCGCGGCGGGACAGTCATCAAACGTTTTGGCCCGTCAACCCCACCAAGCAAATTGTCAGCTGATATTGATATTTTAGTGTCTTCGTAAAAGCGAATCAAAAAGGCCCGATTGAGGAACGATGTGTACTGTTTGCAGTGACGCGAAGGATCGTGTGGTGAACGATTTGTATCTTTTTTTGGTCTGGGCGATTCGTTTGATCATAATAGGGCTAGGAATTTTAAGCATTGTCAGCGGCTTGCGTTTGACCAAGCAAGAGCATCGAAAATCCGTTATTACTGATATGGTTCCGACCAGCGAACATCCATTAGGCTGTGTGTTCAGCATTATTTTTGGTTGGATTTTCACTGCTGTATACCGGCTTTTGCCCGTGCAGGTAATTAAAGTGTTGCGAATTCTGGTTGGGATCGTTTTGGTCGTGATTGGGATTCATCCCCAATTCATCCAATCATGATATAATGTTCGCATTCCTATCAATTAATGGAGGGATTTACATGCAATATCGGAAAATGGGACGTACAGGACTCAAAGTCAGTGAGATCAGTTTAGGCAGTTGGCTTACATATGGAGGTTATGTAGAACAGGAAAATGCGGTGCAATCGATTCGTACCGCTTATGATCTGGGGATTAATTTCTTCGATACGGCCAATGTGTATGAGCGCGGCGCAGCGGAAAAAGTGGTCGGGCAAACACTGCGGGACTATCCAAGAGAATCCTATGTGCTGGCGACCAAAGTATTTTGGCCAATGGGCGATGGTCCGAATGATCGTGGTCTTTCCCGCAAGCATATCATCGAACAATGCAATGCCAGTCTGAAGCGGCTGGGATTGGATTATGTAGATATCTACTATTGCCACCGTTTCGATCCGGAAACTCCTTTGGAAGAAACCTTGCGCGCTCTTGATGATCTGGTCAACCAGGGCAAGGTATTATATGTGGGTGTGAGCGAGTGGACCGCCGCACAAATGGTAGAGGCGCGCGGTATTTCCGAACGTCTTTTGCTGGATCCGATTGTGGTCAGCCAGCCTGTCTATAACATGTTCAACCGCTATATTGAAAAAGAAGTCATTCCAGTCGGCACCGAAAAAGGGATCAGTCAGGTTGTCTTCTCACCTCTCGCACAAGGTCTGTTAACTGGCAAGTATCAATCGGTAAATGATATTCCTGCTGAAAGCCGTGCAGCCAAACTGGAGTGGGTGCGCAAAGGAATTACAGAACAAAAAATCGACCAGGTGAAGCAGCTTGGCGCGATTGCGAAAGAATTGGACATTACGATTGGTCAGCTGGCTCTGGCATGGATTCTACGTCAGCCGAATGTAGCAAGTGCACTGGTAGGCGCAAGTCGTCCAGAGCAAGTAGTGGAGAATGCAAAGGCGTCGGGTGTTGCTTTGTCGGACGATGTGATTGCACAAATTGAAACTATTTTAGCGTAAAGCTAGCAAAACCAGGCAACCTGAACAGCAAGTTGCCTGGTTTGTTATGTGCGCGTTTAGCGGGGATTTTTAAGAGCAGTCAGTTATTCGAAGGCTGGAATTGAATGGACAAGACGTGATCGTTTGCAGTTTGAAATTGAATCCGCACATAGACACCAAATTCTTTGTGCTGTTTCTTGAGCCAAAACTTGAATGTTTCTTGCGCGATAGTGGGTGATACCTGCTGTCGTCCTACATGTAAATAATCAATAATATTCGCATCAGGATACTTTTTGCTGGTTTCTTGCATGGCCAAAAGTCCCCACTTGGCATAAGCGGGAGCAAGCTTCGCCGGTGGATGGTTTGCATGGACTGGAGTTGGTTTTGCAAAAACAAGGCTTATACAGGCTAACAAAACTAAACAAGTTTTCAGCATTTGCCAGTCCTCCTAACCTTTCAGGTCAGACTATTGTTTCCCTGAAGGTACATGGATATGTTGACCGCAATATTTATTGTTGAAAGGGGTATTGATTACGTGGCAGCCGATTATTGTTTATCTTGTGGTCATGCATTAGAAACTCGGAGCATCGGCGGCGGTGAACGACGTGCATGTCCCAATTGCAGCTATGTCTTCTGGGGTGATTACAGCATTGGCGTAGGAGCGCTTGTGGTCAAAGAAGGCAAGCTGCTGCTCGTCAGGCGGGCGCAAGATCCGGGCAAAGGGAACTGGACCAATCCAGGCGGTTATATTGAGCAGCTGGAGCCAATCGAGGAGACCATCGTCCGCGAGGTACTGGAAGAAACAGGTGTCACAGCAAGGGCAAAAGGCGTAGTGGCAATGCGGGATTTGCCGCGATCGATCCATAATCTCTATGTAGCATTTGAAATGGAATACATCAGCGGCGATCCGCAGCCGGACGGAGTTGAAGTGGATGAGGCCGGTTTTTACAGCCTGGAAGAAATGCAGTCTATGCATGTGGCAGGCTTTACACGATGGCTCGCGGACATTGCGTTAAACGGTAACTCTGCTGGTTTGTTGGTGGATGCTGCTCCGCTTGTTCCATTAAACGGACATGGGTTATTTCGGATTCCGACGAGCACCAAAAAAGAAGTAGACTGAGGCAGCTGCATGATCCTGGTACGCCCGCAGCAATCTTTGTTTCGGGCGGGCCATCTCGCTCGATCAAATATGATTGGGGAAAGAGTTTTGTTTCTTCGCAGAATCCTTTTTATCAATCGTTAGCGTTTCGTCAGCTTCTACCTGCACGTACATCAATTTGTGCAGATCCTTCGGTGAGAATCCATACTCTGCTAGTTTCTGCAGAATCCAGCGCTGGTCCTTGCCCAGGTAGGTGAGGCTGTCCTCGATCCATTTTCCTTCGATTACTACCGGAACGGGCAGCGTCACTTGCGCCTTCTGGATGTGCATGTCCCTGGGCGTAAGTTTGTCCAGTTCGGATTTTCCAATAACCGACATCGAACCCGTTTCCTCCAGAATGGCAAACTCTACATCTGCCATGGAAGCAAATCCTTTTGCTCGAAGATGGCCCACTAACTCTGGCAGAGTCATTCGAACCTTCCGCAGCCCCTCTTCATTCACGAGACCTTTACTGATTAAAACGGTCGGCTTTAGATGCAAGAATCTCCTGATACTGTTTTTCAACATTACGACAGACAATGCCCAATAGATCAACACAACGAAAGCGGCTGATGCTGCGATTTGCAGCAGTTGATGCTGATCGCTGAGCGCATGGGCTAACATTCCGCCCACGATACTGACATAGATGAAATCGTGCGGCGACATTTCTGACATTGCGCGAATCCCCATTACTCGCATAAAGAGGAAGGCGATGGCAGAAACCAGGAGCGCATTTACAAACCACATGAAGACTGTCATTTCATGAATTCACTCTCCTGCCCCCACAAGTTTGCATTATGATATGCCGTACTTCAGTGATGATTAATCAAGCTGTTTACTCTGACTGGTCAAAGAACGGCGTGTCATTCCGACTCGGCGGACATTCGCGTCTACTTCTATGGTAACTGGCAGATTGCGGAATTCTTTATCCCATTCGCCAGCCAATCTGGATTTCGGCCATTGTTCAGGATGCGCTCTATACACTCGCTCGCCCAGACCCGCCACATCCGCATCGTAATGTTTTTGTAAAACCAGCAGCGTCCTGAGCAAATTACTCCGTACATGATCCGCAAGTGTCTTTTGCACTAATTCCACGTTTTCTGAGCGAGATAAGTCAATCATCGTAGTATTCTCAACAACGTCATTAATCACTTTATATCGGATCTGAACGATTGGATGCCCTTGTTTAAGGTCAACGTTAAAGGAAGTCTTCTGGTGCAGCAGTTCACAGCTTACATAACCGCGCCGCCCGGGAATGGAAAAGGTGGCTGTTCCTCTGGTAGTTTCTCCCCTCAGCCATAAGACATCTCTGCCTTGTTGATCGGATAACTGGCCAATCATGCGGGTGCCGCGAAACACGGCCAAACCATCCAGTTCGAACTTCGGTGATTCGCCTGGCACCGGCGGTTTTAAACGAACAATGGGCATCATGGCGTTAGTCCCAGGCGTAGTCAACATGTAGGCAAATCTACTGACGTCAGTATCAAAGTCAGTCACTACCCCGCCAAAAACGATTTTCCTAATTCCTTCCGAAGGGACACGTTCAAAAGGATAAGTCACATTTAAATATTGAAGCGCTTCGCCTTTGGTGACCGCTACGTAGGTGCGCAGACGGCTTTGGGGATTGCGAATTGGTTCATCCAGCAGGTGGTCCAGTCCTCTTTTGGCCATCGATTCTCCGATTAATATCAGGTCCCTGTGAGCGAGAAACAGGCGTCGTGATAGTTTCATCTGCATTTCGCTTTCTGCAGCGTGCAAATCGCCTGCAACAGACGATAGTACAAAAGTTGATTTGCCGGTTGTTGTTGATGAAGGTCCTGTTTCGGGACCCGCTTGACTTGGAAGTGCGATTTGTGCGCTGAAGCGGATCTTCCCCTGCGGTGCGGCATCGACTGCTCCAGCTATCATAATCCCAATATCATTCACCTCGTTAACATCCCAGCAACCTGTTAAGCCGAACACACAGAGAATGAGGACGATCCAGAGGCGAATGCCAGATAGCAAAGAGTTTTGCACAGGTTTCGGCCTCCACTTTTCTTCCATTTAAGGTAAGTTGCCCTAAAAATGAGAATTATATTTACATCACTTTGCATGAAAACATTGTTTTTCTGGAAACTAAACAGAGTGGAAGATCGTGGCTATTACGTCATACAGAGGAGGTGCAGCCTCTTGAGAAAATTAAATCCGATACGGAAGGCGAGCCGCAAGCGCACACTCGGAAGCCGGAGGCAGGAAGAAGACCAAGCCGCCTCTGACGATCAAAACGATCGGGTAGGTTTGAATGAAGATGATTCCTATCAACCTGAACAATTTGTTTTATCCGATTTGCAAGCGAATAAACAGTATTTGCAAAACTTTTTCACGAATGCATCTGATGTGATTATTCGAGAGGCACGGATGGTAAACGGAACTAGCTTCCTCGTGCTGTATGTGGTTGGGCTGGTAGACACAGACCACATAGACAACCGCCTGATGGCACCCTTGATGTATGGACCAGGCATAGAAAATAAGTTGACTGAGAAGCAGCCCGAAACTATGAAGGATCTGATGGAACTTGTCGTCTCCTTTGGTCAGACAAAGAGTTTGAACTCATTGACTGAAGGAATAGATCGTTTAATAACTGGGGAAACGCTGCTGTTCATTGATGGGTTTGATGAGG
>JAQBPP010000398.1 GCA_028287455.1 Bacilli bacterium
CACCTGCGACAAGGACAATGCGTCTTTGCTGTTGATAAAACGCAATACCTCCGCACTGTAATCATAGGTAAGCAGCATCTTCTTCTCAGCGCTTACTGCCCCGCGAATGACTGGCAAAATCCGCACCAACACTTCTTTGCGTTTTTCCTCTGTCAGTGCTGCATATTTTGCTCCGCCAAACAATGTTTTTTCGTTCAATCGAGTTTCAATGAACTGCTCCGCTTCCTGGATAATCGCGATCGTTTTGCGGTAACAGTCCTCAGAAGTCTCTCCCCATGTCACCAATCCGTGTTTTTCCATTAAAACCAACTCTGCACTCGGATTGTTGCGTACTCCTTCAGCGATCATTTTGGATAAAGTAAAGCCCGGACGTACATAAGGAACCCATACAAACCGGTTCCCGTAAATCTGTTCGGCGATTTGTCGCCCATTATCGGCGCAACAGATCGAGATAATTGCATCCGGATGTGTATGGTCTACATGTGCAAATGGCAAAAAGGCATGCAGCAGCGTTTCAATCGATGCGCGCGGATGCTTGCTGTTGATCATGCAATGCGACAAATAGTCCACCATTTCTTCATCTGTCATCGCATTCCGCTCCAGCAGCGGACGGATATCTGCCAAACGCAATCCGGTAAAATGATTGGCCTGCATGCCAGCCAAGTCGGAGCCGCTGCCTTTCACCCACATGACTTCCACTTCCTGACCGCGGAAGTCCACTTCAGTTGTTTTCGTCGAGGTATTCCCGCCGCCCCAGTTGACGACACTGCGGTCTGTTCCCAATAAGTTAGATCTGTAAACCAGTTCTTCCAGCCCGTTTGTTCGGGGTGCCTGGCTAGTCTGCCAGTGATTTTCCACCATTTTCTCTACCTCCGAAATTAACTGAATTTGTTTAGTTTTATTTTATCACCCTTTTATTTGTTTGTGTTTGTTTTTCTTTGTTTATTTTTGAAAAAGAGAAATTTAATTCAGTTCCTCCATAATGACATCGGCAACAGCGCTGCCCAGCAGTTCATAACCATCACGGTTGTAATGTACGCCGTCCGTGAAAAGAGCCGTTTTGCCGAATGTAACAGTGTAAAGGTCATTGACTCGAACCTTATTTTCAACCATGATCCTGTTAGCAATTGCATTGCGTCTGATTACGATGGAATTTTTTCCCGGATCTGGCACCAGCTCTTCCCTAGTTAAATAGGGAGTGGAGTTTGCCCAGATTAACTTGGCCCCTTTGGAAAGCTGTCTCAACAATTCCAAATAGTTTCGCAGAGCAAGCTCATAGTCCTGATCGTTGATGTGCCAACCGTGCAAGCCATTATTAAAATGGACTATATGATAGTTGAAATCTTCCATGACATAACTGGTTTCTTTGATCAAACCAATATCGTTAATCCCTTTTGATGTGGTTAGGTAAGCAAGGTTCGCTTTTTCCTGAAGAATCCGGCTAACGACCGTATTGTATCCGCCTGTGATGGAATCTCCAATCAGAAGCACCCGCGGCAGTTGGTCATCATTTGTATTCAACCATCTGAGATTGCACCACTCGGTTTTCTCCATTTTGCGGTTGCTGTTTCCAGTAATCATCGTTATCTCCTTTGTTCTTTATTCCTGATATAAAACGTAAGTGTTTCGGCCTATTGATTTCGCATTATATAATGCCTTATCTGCAAAAGACAGAATGGATTCGACATCATGCGGTTGGTTAATCATCGATATCCCAATGGATGATGTAAGATCCAAACTGTAATCTTGGATATTCCAGGGTTCTTGCAGTTTCAGCAGGATTCTGTCAGCAATTTTGAGTACTGTTTCCTCAATTTGCCATTCTTCAATCAGAATAATAAACTCGTCACCGCCTAGGCGAGCTACAAAATCAGTTTCACCAATACACTCTTTCAAACGGGCAGCAACCTGTTTAATTAACTGATCACCAATATCATGACCCATTGAATCGTTAATCTGCTTAAAATGATCGCAGTCTATAAGCATAAGCGCAAATTTCATTTGGTGTTGCTGATATCTAGTAATAGACTTGTTTAATCGTTGAAGAAAAAATCGTCGATTAGGTACTCCCGTGAGCACATCATGAAAGGCGATATGTTCAAGTTCATCTGTCGAACGTCTTTGTTTCGTTATGACCCATATATGCGTGCACTCGTCATTTTCAACTACTGGAGAAAGGAGTACATCCATCACATCGGCGGATCCAGGAAATGGCGGTTTGTGATGAAATCGGCATACTTTTTGAGTGGCCGCTGCCTGTTCAAAAAAAGGAAAAATAATGTCTCTGTAATCGTCCTTCGGCACAATCTCTTTTAAAAGTTTTCCATACAAATTTTTGGAACCGGCGCCTGTAAGTTGAGCAGTTAAATTGGAAGCTACGAGACGGAACTCGGGTCCTTCTTCCACTCGATAAAGGGTGCTGACTTCGGAAAGAAAATCCATCAGTGAAATGATATCGGTGAGAGAAGTAAGATACTTTGGCATTTGCAACCCCATTTTCAACTCATAATCAGTTATCGCATGTATAATCTATAATATACAAAAAAATACAACTAATGAAAATGAATTGATACTCCAGCAAGGAGGAACAAAAAATGACTTCAAGACTAGCAACTCTGCCAGATGCACTAGTGACACTGGGTGGGGAAAGAATTACCACCTCAGACCAATGGGTACAAACGAGGCGGCCAGAAATTGTTCAACTATTCCTCGAGTCTGTTTATGGCAAAGAACCTGTCCAGCGTCCGGACTCTCTTACTTTCAGCACGGAAGCCAAAGCAGCTATGAAAGGTGCTGCTACCTGCAAAAAAGTAGATATTACTTTTAAAGGTCCAGGTGGCGTTGGGACAATTCACTTGTTGATCTATTTTCCTACGCAAGTTTTGAAACCTGTACCCCTATTTTTACTGATGGATATCAGAGGCTCTGAAAAAGCTGACCCCGAGCAAAATACTTCCTCCGAATCCTGGCCGGCAGAAATAATCGTGTCCAAAGGGTATGCTGCAGCTATTTTTCAAGTTTCAGATCTTGACCCCGATAACGACGACGGATTCCAGAATGGCGTACACGGCATTTTTGATTCCACTGCAGAGCCGCGCCCGGCAAACGCATGGGCAACTATGTCCGCTTGGGCCTGGGGAGCGAGCAGAGTGATGGATTATTTGGAAACGGATTCCGATATCGACGCAAAACGGGTGGCGGTAGTCGGCCATTCCAGAGGAGGCAAAGCTGCGCTTTGGGCAGGAGCTGCGGACGAGCGTTTTGCGATGGTCGTCAGCAACAATTCCGGCTGTTCTGGCGCCGCACTCGCGCGCGGAAAGATCGGAGAGAAGCTGGCGAATATCAACACGCGCTTTCCTCACTGGTTCAACGGGAATTATAAACAATACAATGATAAAGAAGATGAACTGCCAATCGATCAGCACATGTTGCTGGGATTAGTTGCTCCTCGCCTTTTATATGTGACGAGCGCTTCGGAAGATAGTTGGGCAGACCCGGAGTCGGAATTTCTATCTGTGATGCTGGCAGAACCGATCTTTCATTTGTTTGAGGCTCAGGGACTTGGAGTTCAACAATTTCCTCAACCAGATTCCCCGCTCCACGGCGACAAAATTGGTTATCACTTAAGAACCGGGAAACATAATTTAGTGAGTTATGATTGGGAACGTTTTATCGAGTTTGCGGATCGTAATATGCGATAGGTTATGATGCTGATCTGGACAGGCTGGCAATGATCCCTCATTTCTCAACCGATTCTTTGAGTCCTGTTTGATGAAGTGGAGAATACAATCTGCCTGTTTTGATTTTTTCTGGCCCAAAAGTAATTGAACAGATAAAATACGCAGGTGCAATAGAAAATGGTGGGGATTCCAAATCGGGAAGCGACAAATCCTCCAAAAACGGGACCTGCAACCGAGCCCATACCGTTTGCCATTTGATTGAATCCGTATATGGTTCCTTGAATCTCACTGGGTGAATTCTTTTTCAATAACGCATTTACGGACGGTACAAGTCCGCCAACGAAGATACCTGACAAAAATCGGAGCGCGATAACGCCCCAAACATTGCTTATGAACGCTTGTGGCAGGCTAAAAACCGCCATCATTAACAACGAGGTATACAAAACCTTAACGTTTCCGACTTTGTCACCTAATCTGCCCAGAAACGGAGATGCCAAAATATTGCCGATCCCGCTAGCCGCGAACACAAGGCCAGATATCGTCTCCAAATGATGTTGTACGTGCATGGATTGAACGTAAACTGTGATGATCGGTTCAATTGACTGCATGGCAAAGAAAATCAGAAATGACGTCAAAAACAAGGGATAAATGTTTAATTCTTTCATAAAGGCAATATCGTGCCTGGCAGCATTCTGATTCGTTTGAAACAGCGTTTTGAATGATAACTTTTCAAATTTTTTGCTCTCCTGGACACCGAGGATCACCACAACCGCTGCTATCAATAAAAACAAACCAGTGAGATAGAATACATTTCGGACACCGACTGTCTCAGACAATACGCCGCCTATTAAAGGTCCAATCATGGTGCCTGCGACACTGCCTGTTTGCAACGTGCCTAGCGCACGACCTGCATACTCCGCAGGCGTTTCCGATGCTAGCAGCGCATAGGAGGAAGGAATGAATCCTGCTACTGTTCCCATTAAAAGCCGAAGCAACAAAAGTTCGGTGGGATTTCTTGCAAAACCGAGCAAAATCATCACGATCGACATTCCGATGCCCGATCTGATCAGCATCACTTTTCTGCCGTATCGATCGGAGAATCTCCCCCAAAAAGGTGCAAGTATACCGGATAGCAGCGGAGTACCTGCAAAAATAAAGCCTGACCAAATGTCTACCTGATGCAAATCCTTGACGCCAAGATTCTCAACATACAAAGGAAGAAATGGGATGATCAGATTCATACCGGCCATCATGAAAAAGTTGCCAATCCATAAAATGAGCAGATTTCTCTTCCACATCTCTTTTCCCCCTAAAAATCGATAAAAAAAAGGGAAGCATCGGCTTCCCCTGTATCTCTTTCCCTAAGCTATCCATATTTCTTCATTTGGCAGTCTTTTGTGCCAATCTGATTGTGCTTGATAGCAATGTCCAATTGATAAGACTTCACCTTCTGCAAACGGACGCCCCATGATTTGCAGACCGACCGGCATCCCTTCGCCTGAAAATCCGCAGGGAATGGAAAGTGCGGGAAGTCCCAAAAAGTTGGCCAGTGCTGTGAAACTCGTTGAAAAGAGTACATTATCGTTTTCGTGTTCTTGAATCAATTTTGCAACAGTTGGGTTAGTTGGGGTGACCAGGACATCCACTTTTGCAAAAATTTCCTTGAACCGGTCCCTCATCAGCGTGCGCAGCCGTTGGGCCTGAACATAAGAGGCTGCCGAATAATACTGTCCCATTTCAAATGCCAGACGCAACCCGGGCCCGTACCCTTCCGGTTTTTCCTCCAGGTTTTGCTGATGGAAGGCATAAGCTTCCGAGTTTAAAATAATTCGGTGTGCAATTCTTAGTTCTTCCATTCCTTCCAATTCGATCGGTATGATTTCCGCGCCCATACGTTCCATTTCTTTCAATGCCTCGCTTACAGCGAACTCCACATCTGGCGCAAGATTGTCGTAAAAGTAATTTGAAGGTACGCCCAATTTTTTCCCTTGCAAAGATTCCAGTTTATTGAAGGATTGTAGATCAAACTGCGACTGTTGATAAGAGCTCTCGTCTTTTGGATCATATCCTGCAATCGCTTGTAATAAAATGGCAGCATCTTCGCAGGTTCTGGTCAGCGGTCCAACATGATCCAACGACCAGGACAGCGGCGATACCCCATTGCGGCTCACACGTCCGTAGGTCGGTTTCAATCCCGTCACACCGCAAAAGCTGGCAGGATTTCGGATTGAACCTCCCGTATCGGTTCCAATTGATCCCAAAACGAACGCAGCTTGCACGGCAGATCCGGAACCTGAACTGGAACCCCCGGGAACGCGATCCATATTCCACGGGTTGCGCGTCCAACCGTAATAAGGATGAGGGCCTCTGAAAGCAAATTCATGCAGGTGAGCCTTTCCTACAATGACAGCTCCCGCATCAATCAATTTCTGCGTCACGGTAGCATGGGTTGTGGGAACAAATTCCGGATCGATTCTGGATCCATTCGTCATCGGGTAATCGGCGTAAGCAATGATGTCCTTTAAAGAAATTGGAATTCCGTGCAGCGGTCCCTTGTAATTTCCAGCCATAATTTCTGTTTCGGCCTGCTTCGCATGTTGCCGTGCGGCGTCCACCATCACAGTGATAAATGTATTCAGCCTGGATTCGAACTTTTCAATTCTGTGCAGGAAATAGTCCAGTAATTCGCTAGGGGACAACTGTTTGTCGGCAATAAGAGCAGCTGATTCGGCTATCGTGAAGAATTGGTTGATTCCGATCACATTTATCCACTCCTTGTAATAAGCTAAAGGTTATTTTTCCGAAGCAAAAACCGGTGCTGGCTCCAAATCTGCCGGCAGGAGTTTAGAAATCCCCTTCCAGGTTTGCATCACGATTTGCAGCTCCTGGGCATAGAGGGATAGAGAAGTCTCAAGCTCTGGATAAAGCGTGCGACCATTTAATGCTACAGTGATGTTTTTTAACAGCTGTGCATCCATCTTGTTCACCGCAACCTTTCTTCAGCGAATTAATTCAACCAGTTTACTGCTCATGCTTACTTTTTTCGGAGTAAAGAAAGCGGCAGGTTCCGCATCCGCGGGCAGTGACTTCGACAGTTCCGCAAGTATGGGGAGGAGAACGTCGAGGTTCTGCTTTTCTGTCTTCACCATCGGTATAACTTCCTGTTTCTTTTCGATTCGTTCGTTACGATTTAAATTCACCAGAGGGACCTTCTTGCTAAGCCAAGCAGTCGCCATTTCATAGGCATAGGCAGCCTGAAATACGAGAGATTCTTCAAAAGGAGTCCCCTGAATCTGCAGCCCGACTGGCAACCCGGCTGTCGTATAGCCGCAGGGTACAGAAATTGCCGGATATCCGTTAAAGTTGCTAGGAGCCGTACGTCCTAATATCCCGAGGTCTCTTGGATTCACTTCCTGCCCATTTAATGTGATTGACTCCGCCCCAACCTGAAATGCTGGAATTGCCGTTGTTGGAGCTACTAATAAGTCAATTTCTTGATACACGTTCGACCAAACCTCTTGATAATTTTGACGCAGACGCTGGGTTTCCAGATAGGCACCAGCTGGAATCTCTTTTCCCGTTTCAATCCGGGGCCTGATATTGGAACCAAAATCTTCAGAACGGGTGGAAAAATTCTGTGCGTGGATGGCATACATTTCTGCAGCGGAAATAAATGAGTGGACTTGAACCATTTGCTCCAGATAAGGAATCTTAACTTCACGTATGTCAGCTCCCAAATCTGACAGAACCAACATGGCCTGATCGATCAGCAGTTTCACCTCAGGATCGAGGTTGTCAAAGTAATAAGCTTGGCACCATCCGATCCGCAGGCCGGCGAGTGGACGATCACCACCCGATTCCAACGCGGAGGCATAGTCTGGTACAGGTTCATCTGAGGAAGTGGGATCCATTGGGTCATAACCTGCAAGAACTGAAAGAACTGTGGCAGCATCCCAAACCGATTTCGTAAGTGGACCTGCATGATCGAGCGACCAGCTTAGAGGAAAGACCCCTTTGCGGCTTACTCTGCCATAAGTAGCTTTTATTCCTACTATGCCGCACAATGCAGCCGGCATCCGAATAGAACCGCCTGTATCAGTCCCAAGCGAAAATACGGCGGAAGATGAAGCTACAGCAGCGGCTGAGCCGCCGCTGGAACCTCCTGGAATCATTTGGGGATTCCACGGATTTCGGGCGGGACCGAAATGTTCATTTTCATTGGTGCCCCCGGAGGCGAACTCATGCGTGTTGTTTTTGCCAACCAGAATCGCTCCTGCATCGATCAAACGCGTGACAGTTGTCGAATCATAATCAGGGACAAAATCCTGAAAGATCTTGGACCCCGCAGTGGTTTTGATCCCTTTGGTGGCATATAAATCTTTTGCGGCAAATGGAATGCCATGCAGCGTTCCCCGGTAAAAACCATTGACGATTTCCGTTTCGGATTGTCGCGCTTGCTCTCGAGCCTGATCACCAAGTATTGAAATATAAGCGTTTAGATCACCTTCTGTCTCCTCTATCCTTTGCAAACAAGCTTCCACCAGCTCTACGGGAGAAATCTCTTTGTTCTCGATTTTAGGAGCCAATTCCTGGATGGACATATCCGCTAACTGTTTGTTCACGGTCAACAACCTCCTGAAAAATGAGTAGGATAGATTAAGGAGAACTGGTTTAGACTGGCTCGGCCACCTTGCTGCATTTCTGCAGGCTGGCAATCACCTCTTGGCTGCCGGCCACCCATCCAAAACTGCGTCTAACATTTTCAATTGTGCTTTCTTGTGCAGGACCATGCGATGTAGCACAGCAGTCGGGTACCAATACTGTATAAAAGTTCAACATAAATCCGTCTCTTAGTGTCGATTCCACACAGATATTAGTGGCTACACCTGTGAGAAGCAGCACTTCTTTTCCGGTTGCACGCAGCCGCAGTTCAAGATCGGTGCCGATAAAAGCGCTGTACCGATGTTTGGTAATGACCACGTCTTGATCGGTTGCCGATACTCCATAGAATTCCGTTCCCCATGTGCCGGTAGCGCACACAACATGCTTGCGTTCCATTCGCCTGGCTATCCAGGACGGACTGTTCGTTGTTTCATCGTGTGTGGTTTTAATAAAATAGATCACTACACCCAGATTGCGAGCCTCTTCAATCAGTTGGTTCATCGCCGGCACAATCGCTTGCGAACCGGAAACATCGGCGCCATTAAGCGCCAAAGCACCTGTTTCATGGCAGAAATCATTCTGCATATCCACTACGATCAGCGCGCATTTTTCGGGGTTTGCCACTTCACTCCAATTCATTTTCGTTCTCCTCTCCAAATAGGGATCTATATTTTATCGAATTTGCAAAGGATTCAAGCCATTCTATTGTGCTAACCGGCTCCACACTGTTGTCCCATAAATGACAGGCCACCCGATGCCCTCCTTCATGGTTTTTAAGAACTGGCACTTCTGCTTCACATCTGCTGGTCGCCTTGAGACATCTTGAACGGAACGAACATCCTGCCTGAGGCTCAAGCGGGTCGGGCGGTTCCCCAATGGATTGAAAGCCGCTCCACTTGTCGCGTTTGGACAGTGTGGGTATGGAATCCATCAGCATGCGGGTATATGGATGTTTAGGAGAACCATACAGTGCACTGGACGTTGCGGTTTCAACTAAATTGCCAAAGTACATGATGGCAACTTTATCACTCATATACTCAACTACGTTTAGGTCATGTGAGATAAAGATGTAACTCAATCCGTATTCTTGCTTGAGATCCTGCAGCAGATTAAGGACCTGTGCTTGAACTGACTTGTCAAGGGCCGATACCGGTTCATCCAGTACTACCAACTGGGGATTCATTACGAGTGCTCGGGCAATATTCACCCTTTGACGCTGCCCACCGCTTAATTCGTGTGGATATTGCGCGGCCTGCCGCTGTGAGAGTCCCACATCCTGTAGAACCTCCATCACCTTCTTGTTCGTGTTCTTGCGTTCACCGTGCACCCAAAGGTTGAACGCCACATTGTCGAATACTGTCATTTGCGGATTTAACGATGAATAGGGATCCTGAAACACCATTTGCATTTTACTGCGCACCTTTTTCATTTCCTTGGAGGACAAACCTTGCAGATTTTGCCCTTCAAACTGAACCACCCCCTTATCTGACTCGATCAGGCGAACAATTAACCGGGCCAGTGTCGATTTCCCAGATCCGCTCTCACCAACTAACCCAACAGTCTCGCCCCGGCCGACCGATAAATTCACATCATTTACTGCATGAACCACTTTACTTCTGCCATGGGAGTCCTTCACTTTAAAAGTTTTCGATAACCCTTCCACCTCAAGAATTGCGCTTGCCGTCATCTTTTGACACCCCCTTTAAACAATCAGGACCGGACATCCAAAGCATCCTGAATACTGTCACTCAATAAGTTAAAAGCAAGTGCAGTCAAGAAAATCATCACACCTGGTGCGATGGCAACAGTGGGTTGCGTGTAAAGCGCATCCTGCAAAGAGCGCAGCATGGCTCCCCATTCCGCAGTTGGGGGTGTCACCCCCAGGCCCAAAAAGCTTAGGGAAGAAGCCACTAAGATACTAATTCCGATGAGAGTCGACACATACGCGAATACTGGACGAAAAATATTGCGAATCAAGTGAAATCGGATGATCATCCAGTGACTGGCTCCACTCACCCGGGCAGCTTCGAAGAATTCAAGACCCTTAATTTGCTGTACAGCTGTTGCCGTAACTCGCGCGATCGGTGCAATAAACACAATGGGAAGCGAAACAAATGTATTGCGTACGCCTGGACCCAGTGCTGCAGAGATGGCGATTGCCAGCACAAGCGCTGGAAAGGCGTAGAATACATCCAAACACCGCATGATGATGGATTGAACTGCCTTGCCGAAATAACCGGCAATCACGCCTAACGCTCCGCCGACTAAGCATGCTGCTGCGACAGGCACGATTCCCATCAACAAAGTCATCCTCCCGCCAAACAAGATGCGGGTGATCATATCACGCCCTTGTTCATCAGTGCCTAAAAAGTGACCCGGTGTACCAATGGGCATCAGTCGATTCCCAATGTTTCCTGACACCGGACTATAGGGTGTCAGGAAAGGAGCAAACACTGCAGTACCGATCATCAGGACAATCCAAAAGGTTGCCCCCCAGGCGACTGGATCTGAGTATAATTTTTGAATAAAGGAACGCCTGGTCTGAGTGTTTTCCTGGATTTCATCCATTACATCGCGTTTAAAATCTTTTTCTTTGTGATTTGTTTTATGAATGGATATCTCCATCAGCCAGCCCCTCCTTTGTTACGTGCGTTGGATGCGAGGATCTACAGCACTATTTACAAAATCAACCACTATATTCATGAGGACAAACAGTGTACCGATTAACAGGATCCCTGCCTGGATGACCGGTATATCTCGCAACCCGATGGCGCTGTTTAACAGGCCGCCAAGTCCCGGCCAGGCAAAAATGGTTTCCACCAGAATTGATCCGCCAAGCAGATAACCCAGTTCCAGTCCTGTAACTGTGAGTACTGGCAGAGCGGCATTGCGCAGCAAGTGCCACAGGATTTGTCTGCGCATTAATCCTTTGGCGCGCAAAGCCAGCACAAAATCTTGTTTGACAACCTGCAGCAGGCTTGTGCGAACCATCCTGGAGATCACTCCAACCGGAGTAAACCCGAGTGCAATGGCAGGAATGACCACATGAGCGAGTAGATCCAGAACATTGCCTTCCTGGCCTTGCGAATGCATTCCGCTTGAGGGCAGCCAGCCTAACTGGATCGAAAAGAGGATCACCATGACCATCGCCAGCCAATAAGCGGGGATACTTACTCCTGCCAAACCCAGTGTACTGACCATCCGATCGATCCACTTGCCTTGATTCAGGCCCGCAAGAACTCCTAAAACAGTGCCTGTGACAAAACTGAAGAACGCAGCTGCCACACCAAGAATCAAAGTGTTTTGAATCGCCTGTGCTAACAATTGATTCACTGGCACTCGCATCCCGATGGACATCCCAAAGTCTCCTCGAACTGCATGCGTCAGCCATAAAACATATTGCACGGGCAGTGGTTTGTCGAGACCATAAATATGAATGACTTGAGCCCTGACATCAGCGCTTGCATCAGGAGGCACCAGCGCGTCAATCGGACTTCCAGGCATGATATGAACCAAGGCAAACGCGACTAACGTAATCCCAAACAAGGTGGGGATCGCCTGCAAAAACCGATGAAATAAGCGTGTCACGTTGGTTCCCCCTTCTGCTTTATTTGGAAACCCAAACTGTCGTAAGATCCACAAACCACGTGGCAGGTGTCACAAGCCCCTGTACTTTTGGACTTAAAACCCGCAAATTTAAATCGTGTACTACAGGCAGCAAGGCGATATCACTTTGCACGATTCCCCAACCTTGAGCGAGCAATTTGTCTCGTCCCGCTGGATCCGTGCTTGCCTTTGCCTGCCTGACCAGTTGGTCTAACTGCGGATTGTCGTAACCCATGATGTCAGATCCTTGCGGCTCCTTTAACACGAATGAAGTCTCCAGATCACCCAGCAGAGTACCTGACGCAAGCGAGTAAGCGATTCCGTTTGCATCGGCCATCGGTCCGGAAAAACCCGCGCGATATTGCGTGATGATCTGGTTCCAGTCATAGGTGCGGAAAGTAATGTTAATCCCAATTTTCGCTTCCTGCTGTTGAATAAATTCGCTCATGGGCAGCGGCCACATGTTGCCGGAGCCGCTTGAAGGCATGTTTACAGCGATAGTTACCCCATTGGGATAACCTGCTGCAGTAAGCAGTTGTTTGGCTAGATCCAGGTTATAGTCGAAGGCAGGCGCATCTTTTGGATAAAGATTGGACTCGGGATACATGGGTCCATCAGCCGGAATGGATGCCCCATTTAAAAGTTGGTCAGACATTGCTTTGCGATCGATCGCGCGGACAAATGCCTCGCGGACACGTTTATCGTTAAAAGGAGGTTTGCTCATGTCGGGTACGATTGCCCAAATATGCGGATAAGGTTTTGTCACAACCTGAAAACCTTTTTGCTTAATTTGCGGGATAGTCTCCGTCGGCGGAACCTCTGCCCAGTTGATCTGACTAGAGAGAAGGGCGGCGTAACGAGTAGCGGGATCAGACATTGGCTTTAAAATCAGTTGATCCAGTTTGGGAGCCCCCCGCCAATAGTCCTTATTGGGCACCAGATCCAATTCCTGTCTTGGCACAACTTTTGCAACTGCAAACGGTCCTGTGCCGACCGGGTGGTTTTGATAATCGTCGTTGCCGTACTTTTGAATTGCTGTCGGACTGGCAAATAGAATTTGGGTGACGTCAGACGGGAAAAAACTGTCTTGTTCCTTAAGCGTGATTTCTAAAGTCATGTCGTCAATTGCCTGATAGGAGGTAATTTCCTTGGTGCGGGCTGTCAGTAAAGCTGCGACTTGAGGATAGTAATATTGGAAATTTTTATTGAGGATGCGGTCCAGGTTAAACACGGCGCTACTAGCGTTCCAAGCAGTTCCGTCCTGGAATTTGACCCCTGAACGCAAGTGGAAAGTCCAAACTTTCATATCCTTGGATTCCCAACTTGACGCCAGCCCCGGATCGAATGAATTCGTATTCGGATTGTCAATAATTAACGGATCATAAAGTTGATTTCCAACAAATCTCCGTCCTTCGTATCCTTGATCCGGATATACATCCATGTTCGGCAAGTTGGAAAAAGTCGCTCCAATAATGAGAGTTCCACCAGATCCTTGCTTGGATTCAGGGGTAGAAGCGGAATTTCCGCAACCAACAACTAATAGGGATAATACAGTTGCTGCAACAGAACAGGACAGGCTTTTTCTCATCCATTTTTTCATCTGCTGTCCACCTCTTCCGAATCGCTATTTAAACTACTTGCATGTTCGCACTGACTGGTTCTTCTTCCATTAACCAACAGGCAACGTCATGGCCTTGTTCAATCGTAGTTAACTTGGGTGACATCCCATTGCAGCTATCGACCGCAAATTGACAACGCGGTGCAAAAGCACAACCGTACGGCAAACGGTCAGGTCGGGGCGGCTGTCCCTGAATAGCTCGCAGTCGTCCTTTCATGCCTAGCGTCACATTAGCAGCCAGCAGTGCCTGCGTATAGGGATGGCTTGGTTGATGGATGATCTGCTGAACAGACCCTCGTTCCACGATTCGACCGGCATACATCACGGCGATTTCATCCACGATTGATGCAACTGCTCCGATGTCATGGCTGACAAAAATGATACCCATTCCTGATTCCTTCTGCAGTTCTTTTATTAAGGAAAGAACCTGTGCCTGGATGGTGACATCAAGGGCTGTAGTTGGCTCATCGGCAAGCAGCAGTTTCGGTTGACAGGCAATCGCAATGGCGATCATCACGCGCTGACGCATGCCGCCGCTCATCTGATGCGGATATTGGTCAAGCCGCGAGCGCGGCGAAGCGATCCCCACCTTTGCCAGTAGTTCCACTGCTTTTTCCAGTGCGTCCTTTTTTGAGAGATGCTGGTGTCGTCTAATCGTTTCCACAAGTTGATCTCCTACAGGGAAGACAGGGTCCAGCGCAGTCATAGCATCTTGGAATACCATCGAAATTTCCTTGCCGCGCACAGATGAAAATTCGTTTTCCTCCAGGCCAGTCAGTTCACGTCCATCAAAGTTGATCTTTCCACTAATACGTGTTTTAGGGGAGCGTGTTAAGCCCATCAGAGATTTCAACATGACACTTTTTCCAGAACCTGATTCACCGATCACCCCTAAAGTTTGATGGGGCTCCAAGTCAAGAGAAATTCCATTCACAGCCTGTGATTCGTGTTGTCCTTGTTTAAACGAAACCGATAGATGTTCGACCTGTAACAGCGGCATAGCTTTGAGACCTCCCTTTAATGTTATATTTCCTTACTTAATAAACTCATTCTATGCGGATAAAACATAATTGTCAACTATATATGTCAAAGAAACTGACATAAAAGGGCTATTTTAGTGTAAATTAGCTAATATCATCACTATTAAATGTAATATATACTAACACGACATCAACAAAGTAAGTGAAAAAAACCCAGAGCAGTAAAAGTTCGCTCTGGGTATTTATCCTACTGCCAAGTCCATGTTCACCAGTTCAATGAGATTGGTGAGTTATTTAAAGCGAACCTGATCGGAGTTATGCAGCAGCATCTTACCCCCGTCAGCACAATCCACGTTGTCCAGGATTACATTTTCCGCGTGGAAGAATGCCATCGAATGACGCGAGTCCGGGATTAGACAGTTCAGCCTGACATTACAAACACGCAGCCCTCGCACGTGGTTTGCAAACAATCCGTAGGAAGGAATCCGTTTAAACGCCATAAACTCCGGCCGCTGACCGGTCAGCTCCGGAAAATCGGCGGGATCAGTCCACTCCGTTTCACCCCCGCCCGTACTTGTATATGAGATGTTGGACAAAGTGATATCTTCAATTGAGTGTCCTGGCTCTCCAAGCAGGACCATACC
>JAQBPP010000399.1 GCA_028287455.1 Bacilli bacterium
TACTGCACTTGTGGCTGTTGAAATCACTGAATGCAACAAATTACCGGGTGCCGCGACCACCTTGTCCACAACACTGCCTGCCTTTGCTCCTATGCTACCAATCTTCTCTTCAGCCACTCCGGTTCCCTGTTTCGGTGCAGATTTACTGCCATTACTGGATTTGTTATTGTCAACCATGATTCGCAGCCTCCTGATTTTTTAAAAAATGAATATTTAGATAAATTCATCTAAGCAACATATCTAAAGTTCATCGGTAACATCGTTTAGTACCCTAATGGACTACTTGTGATATTCTTATCATACCACATTTTCCCCCGGTTAGGTAAAAATAGTTTGTGTAAGTCTAGGAGAACGTTGAAGACATTCATATTGACAGCGGTCTGTATTAACGTTAATATTAAGTTGAATGAAAACGCTGCCAATGCCGCAAGGTTTGGGTAAGCGATACGGGTGGAGGTCAGCATATGACCACCTTTTTGAGAACATAACTCGGGAGGAGCAGGAGTAAATGGGTGAGTATTACACAGGTGACTTTAAAATTGGTCTAAACATGTTCAGCTTCAATATCAATCTGAATGCGTGGCTTAAAGGTCGGGACGGCACACCTCACATTGATACGATGCAGGCAATCCGGTATGCTAAAGAGGCTGGATTTGATTCTGTAGACATAACAGCGTACTACATACCCGGGTACGAGGCGAAGTCGATGCCTTCCAAGTCAGATGCAGAAATCAAGCAATATGCAAGAGACATTAAGGCGTTATGCAAGGAGCTCGACATTCCGATCAGCGGTACAGGAGTGTTTAACGACTTCGTGGAGTCTGACGATGAAATGCGTGCGCTGCACGTGAAGCGCGTGAAGTATTGGATCGATGTGGCCGCCGAGATGGGGGCGCCTGTTATGCGCGTATTCTCCGGCAAAATCCCGGAAGATATCGACGAGCTTGGCTGGGAAACAATCGTGAAAACGCGGACTGTGCCTGCTTTGAGAGAGCTGGCTGAGCATGGCGCAACCAAAGGCGTTCAGGTAGCGCTGCAAAACCACGGCGACATGATGTCTTCAGCGGATCAGATCATCCAGACAATCAAGTGGGTGAATCATCCAAATGTGGGCATTATCAATGATACAGGCTACTTCCGTGAGTTCCGCAGTGAAAATGCATTGACCTATAACTGGTATAAAGATATTGCAGCTGTCCTGCCTTATACGTTCAACTTCCAAGTGAAGAAGAAACCGGCTGGTGCTGAAACGACTGAGTTGCTTGACCTTGACCGATTCTTCACCGATCTGCGCAGAAGCGACTACCGCGGTTATGTTCCTGTTGAACTGCTGTGGAGACCAGGCGATGCCGGTCATCCCAGAGATCGTTCGGAGCCGCCGTATGAAGATATTACGGAATTCCTGGTGCAGGTTAAAGCAGCTATGCAGCGAACGAAAACTGTGCCGGCGTCATAACAGAATATCAGTAAACCAAAAACGAGCCTCCAGGGGCTCGTTTTTTGATATACTACTACTGATTGGATAAACAAACGGAGAAGGAATCCAGAATGAATCCTGTTATATCCCTGAACACAATTAAGCAACTGTGCGGCACGACATCCTACCAGCGAGGAGAAGCTTATTACCAAGCGAATCGAGTCACCCAACTGCGCTTCGATCAGAATGAATCTCGTTATGATGCGCAAGTCTTGGGACGCGCTCTTTATCATGTCTCTGTCGCAATGGATGACTATAATGGTGATGTGGAAGCGGACTGTGATTGTCCGGCCTTTGATACCTATTCTGCCTATTGCAAACATATTGCTGCTGTACTGGTGCAAATACATTCGTTAAATCAAGGTGGAAATGGGGACGGCTTAGTGGAACCTGCGATCTCCAGACGCGACATGCAGTTAACAAATGACATGATATCTCTCTTCGACAGCCCCGTTGTTCAAATGGGCCATTCAGATGATGTTGTTTCAAACAAACAACTGCTGGACGTGGAATTCACGTGTAAGGTCATCACTCACGGAGCTCACAGCTCAATGTTTGCAATGGAGATGAAGCTAGGCCCTAAACGGTTGTATATCGTGCAAAAAATAAAAGATTTTTTGGCAAAACTGGACAAACAATCTCCTTATTTTTTCGCTAAAAACTTCACATTCGATTCCGCGGAACATGCCTTCAAGCAAGCGGATTGGGCGATTATTGAACTATTAATTGAAGCCTGTCAAAATGAATCGATTTACCGTGAAGCGTTCAACAACAACTACTCAATGAGATACGGACTATTAAGCAGCGATCGGCTGATTGTCATTCCACCTCTGACATGGGAGAAACTGCACCCGTACTTGTCGGAAGCAACGGTTCGGTTCGGGCATGGATCGCAAGTTTATGAACAGATCGAAATTACGGATGAACCACTACCCCTCAGCTTCGAATTAACAGAGGCTTCCGATGGCTATCAATTGGACATACCAGGGTTAGACAGTATAACTGTGATGGAAAACTACGGCTGCGCTCAAGTGGGACATCAATTGCACAGGATCGAGCCATCCCAGTTCAAACGCCTAGTACAGGTGAAACACATGTTTCACTATAGGCCGCTTCAGCAATTATTGATTTCGCCTTCTCAAATGGGCACGTTTATGGAACGAGTGATTCCCGGGCTGAAAAAAGTCGGCAGTATCCACATTTCAAAACAAATATCCGATCGAATCTTAAACTTGCCGCTGCAGATCAAGCTTTATCTTGATATAGATGACTCTCGACTGTCTGCCAGGCTGGAATATGTTTACGGCGATATTGTCATCAACCCGATGCATTCAGGCAGCGAACGTTTGTCTTCATCGGATCGTATACTTCTGCGTGACATTGAGCAGGAAAGATACTTTATTTCATTAATCGACCACGCTTTCAACTATGACGGCAAAGAGCTGCATATGGATCAAGAGGAAGATATCTATCACTTTCTGCATCATCTTTTACCACGGATTGAGGAATTGGCAGAGGTCTTTGTTACGCCATCTGTTCAATCCCTAACGAGACAGAATCTCTATCAACCAAAGATGACAGTCGATATCGACTCAAAAACCAACTGGCTGGAAATTCACTTCGATTTGGAGGGAATCGACGAGCATGAAATTTCCAGCATACTCCGCACCCTTGTAGAAAAGAAGCACTATTACCGGCTAACTAACGGAACGTTTTTGTCCCTGGAGGAGGACAGATTTCAAGAAATCGGTCGTTTGCTGCAGGAAATGAATATCCGCAAAGCGGAGATTAAAGGGACTCGCCTGGAGCTGCCGGTCGTGCGCGGATTCCACTTTATGGATGCCAATGAAAAAACACCTGCAGTCAAACTGGGAAAATCGCTTCGCCAGCTGCTTGAAAACATGAAAAACCCGGACAATCTGGATTTTGAGTTGCCGGAGCAGCTATCTTTCGTGATGCGGGATTACCAGAAGTACGGTTTTCAATGGATGAAGACGCTTGGGTTCTATGGCTTTGGCGGTATTCTGGCAGATGATATGGGTCTTGGAAAAACACTGCAAAGCATCGCCTTTATCCAATCGGAGCAGCAAGCAATCAGAGAGGCGGGTGTTCCGGCACTAATCGTTTGCCCCGCTTCGTTAACGTACAACTGGAAGAATGAAATTGCCAAATTCGCACCCGATCTAACGGCGGTCATTGCTGCCGGAGACAGGCAGGAGCGCAGCGGGATTTTAGATGATCTGTCAAACGTTGATATATTGATTACGTCTTATCCGCTTTTGCGCAGAGACATGGAGAAGTATGAGCAGTTACGTTTTCACACGCTGATTGTGGATGAAGCGCAAGCGATTAAAAACCACCATACACAAACAGCGCAAGCGGTGAAAGTGATGCACGCCAAACATCGCTTTGCCTTGACCGGTACACCAGTTGAAAATTCACTCGAGGAATTGTGGTCCATATATGACGCGGTTTTCCCAGAACTTTTCCCGAGCAAAAAGGGTTTTAATGAGCTGTCCCGCGAAGCTGTTGCCAAGAAGATACGTCCGTTTCTGCTGCGCAGGATGAAAACCGATGTCCTTAAGGAACTGCCGGATAAAATAGAAACACTTCAGCCTGCTGAGCTGTCAGTGGAACAAAAAAAACTGTACCTGGCTTATTTGGCCAGACTTCAAGCGGAAACCATTCAACAGCTGCAGATGGAAGGCCTGCAGAAGAGCCGAATGAAAATTCTTGCAGGATTGACACGTTTGCGCCAGCTCTGCTGCCATCCGTCTTTATTTGTGGAGAATTATACCGGCAGTTCCGGCAAGTTCGAACAGCTGATGGAAATTATCGAAGAGTGTCTTAGCGGCGGCAAACGAATGCTTATCTTCTCTCAGTTTACACAGATGTTAGGCATCATTCGGAATGAACTCGAACGGCGTGGTCTGTCCGCTTTCTACTTAGATGGGCACACACCGCCGATCGATCGGGTAGAGCTTTGCAGGCGTTTTAACGAGGGTGAACAGGACATCTTTTTGATCTCCTTGAAAGCGGGAGGAACCGGGCTCAATCTGACTGGGGCCGACACTGTTGTGCTCTATGATCTTTGGTGGAACCCTGCAGTGGAGCAGCAGGCGACAGACCGGGCACACCGCATTGGGCAGAAAAACGTTGTGCAGGTGATCCGCCTTGTTACGCAAGGCACAATCGAAGAAAAAATGTACGAGCTGCAGCAACGCAAGAAGGATCTGATCAATGAAGTCATCCAACCGGGTGAAGAAGCTTTGTCTTCACTCACGGAACAAGAAATCCGCGAACTTCTGATGATTGGATGATACATGTCTGCGATTAGTCCTGGAAACAATAATGTGCAGTTCTTCAAATAGCGAGGTTTTATGGATGCCTGAATCATTACCTGTGCATGACCGCCGTTGGTACGTTCTGTTGACTGTTGGAATTGGCACCTTTTTGTCGTCCTTGAATACGAGCATTATCAATACAGTCCTGCCTGTGATCCAACGTGCCTTACAGGTTACACTGAGCCAATCGGAATGGATCGTGCTGATTTATCTGCTTGTCTTGACTTTGTTTCTGCTGCCGATGGGAAGATTGTCGGATGTGTGGGGACATCGACCGATTTACCTGTCTGGCTTTGCTCTCTTTACAGTTGCCGCTGTGCTGTGCGGGTTATCGGGCAATTATGTCTCGCTGCTGTGGGGGAGGGCGCTGCTCGCGCTGGCCGGATCGATGATCCTCGCCGTTGGACCTGCACTTTTGACCAGCACTTTTCCGGCAGATCAAAGAGGACGTGTGCTCGGCATTCAGGCCATTATGACCTATATCGGTTTATCGCTTGGCCCAGTGCTGGGAGGTTGGTTAACTCAGTTATGGGGATGGCCAATCACCTTTTTCATCACTGTGCCGTTCGGTTTGGCGGGCCTGGTATTGGGGTTTTGGTCTGTGCCAAAAGTGGTGTTAGCAGAACGGAAACGTCTGGATCTAAAGGGATTCTTCCTATTCATCATCGGCATGACCTCGGCCATTTTAGTCTTGAATTCGAATGTGATCACGCAATACCGAACCGTATTCATCGCGTTATTGGTGATTTGTTTTGTGCTCTGTGCGTGGGGCTTTGTACATGCAGAGCGCAGGCAGCCTGATCCGATGCTCGATTTGGCACTATTTCGCTTGCGAAACTTTCGGTTTGGAACGGCGGGGGCAGCGCTGAATTACTTATGCTTCTTCTTGACCTTGTTCCTGCTGCCGTTCTATTTTGATCAGGTGCTGAACGTTTCCACTGCACGGGCTGGATCGTATTTGGCGATCACCCCTTTAATGATGACCGTTTGCGCTCCTATTGCTGGCGTTTTGTCCGACCGGATGGGACCTCGCTTGTTAACCACAGCGGGAATGCTGTTCAGTACATTGGCGCTGATTTTATTCAGCATCATGGCTAATCTTTCTTCGGCTCCATCAGTGCATGGTGTACTGATTATCGGCCTTGTTCTGGCCGGGCTGGGTACAGGCACATTTGCCGCCCCGAACAATTCGGCAATTTTGGGAGCCGCACCACGCGGAAAACAAGGAGTGGCGTCCGGCACTTTGGCGACTTTTCGCTATATCGGCATGATGGCAGGGATTACAATTGGTGGATCGCTTTTTGACCTACTGCTCGGTTACTTCTCGCGCCGCGGCTGGGGTGGCACTGCCTCGTTTCTTCAATCGTTTTCACTGGTAATGTGGGTAGGT
>JAQBPP010000124.1 GCA_028287455.1 Bacilli bacterium
CGTTTGGCAGCTGCATCACGTTCCCGTTCCAGTTGGACGCCAACGGTGAGCATTCCAGGCTTGCTTGCGGTCAATCGAATGATGATCGCCTGATCGATACTGCTAGCAAAGTACTCTCGTGTATATTGAACACCATCTACTTCATAATCAACGCAAGCAACTGCTCGTTTTAAATCCAGCCATCTGTGGTAGGATTGAACTTGCTGTGCTTCCACTGCCGGGAAGTTTAATAACAGGTTGCCTAGTGGTTCATAGGGTTTCACTCGTTTCGGAACACCTAACAACATGTCTTCTGCAATCTCAGAAGCTTCTGCCACCTTTCCTTGCACAACCAATTGTCTAACCAAGGAGAGCGATTCAAGCGCCTGCGAATTGTTCGTATCCCGGTATCCACCACTCCAGATCGTTTCTTCATTTAGTTGAAGTTTCTCGTCAGTGAGTCCCCCGAAGATCATCGCTCCTAATCTGCCATTGCCAATTGGCATCGCGTGATCCCACTGAACAGCCGGCTCACGATACCACAAACATAACTCATTTATACCGGGTGTGCTTGCAGCCATTTTTTTCGTCCTTTCATCGATTGGTCGTTTTGCCTTCCGCCGCCCAGACAAATCCCCGCGTCATTAGTGTTAAAACTGGCGGTGCTTCCACAATGTCAGCGTGATGTCCAAGCGAATTGTAAAATACATTTCCTTTTCCCCAGCGTTTTGTCCATACCACAGGCATATCGACTGGACCATTTGCAGTATGCGGGCCGTCTGCAACTGGAAAACGGGTCGTAGCCAGCACTTCCACTGCTGGATCGACATGCAGATAGTACTGTTCGCTTTTGACTGCAAAATCTTCCAATCCTGCTACGATTGGGCTGGAACCTTTTACAATCGTTACTGTATACTCGGTTCCATCATTGCCAGGATGAGCAACCCAATTGCCCCCGGTCATAAACTGCCAGCCGGTGTGATTGCGAAACGCATCACACATACCACCGTGGCAGCCTGCCAGTCCTACTCCGCTTTCGACCGCTTCGGACACTGCGTTAAACTGCTCTTTTGTAATTTCTCCCATTGTCCAAACCGGAATAATAAGATCGAGTGCTTTAAGCTTCTCCACATCCAAAAAGGCGTCCAACTTATCCGATAATTCAACTTCAAATTCACTCTGAATAAGCGTTTTTCGAAATACTTCGGCCACCAGATCTGGCTCATGCCCTTTCCAACCACCGTATACAATTAATGCTTGTTTCGTCATGTCAATTCACCCCAATGTTGGATTCGCTAAAACTTTCTTTCCAAAAACTCCCAGAAATTGCCGCCAAACAATTTCGCCACATCTCTTTGAATGTCTTCGGAGGTCAAATTCCAGCCAGTGTCCAGTAAATCCTGGTATTTTTCGACCAGAATTTGACCAATAATTTTCTTGGAATGCGTCCACTTATAAGCAAGTTGATCCAGAATACGCGCATCAGAATGTTGTGGAATCACGCTGACCCCTAACAATTCCAAACGCATTCTTGTGATCTCATCGATTAAACTCGGGTTATTCAGGAACCACCAGCAGCCAAATACCAATAGATTGCGGAACTTACGCGCAATTACAGCAAGTTCATGTTGGTTCTCTCTGGACAACATCGTAACCATGAATTTGTTGTGCGGAAAGTTCGCGCAAAGATATTCGACTGAAGCAGGATCTGCTTTACCCAATGAATCTCCTGCACTGCGCAGAGCCGGATTTACTTGACGCTTCACACCGATCATCAACGCAAATGGAAGGTTGCGATTTCGGCACACTGGAAGAATGCATTCCTCAATTAACCGATTGGTCAATGTTTGAGCCGGGAACTGGAATGTATCGGGCAAAGAAACGGCTACATAAAGCGGATTCATAAGGTCCACCCAGTCTTCCACAAACCGGCGCGCTTCACTAAGTGTTTGCGGAGTTAGATCTTCCTCGACCTGGTAACCCCATTTTTGTAAATTAAGGTGCGCGGTCGGCCAATTCAGAATCAACGGATCGATCCGCAGCGCAGAGTAAAACGGTTCAGCAGGTTTATACCCCTTCAACCAAACTTCACGCTCTGACGGGTCAAAAGGGTCATTTGTCATCACGACAGAACGCACATTAGCTGATTTTAAAATGCGTTGAATGTAGACGTTGACATCGTTGGTATCAATTTGAGCGCGAATCTTATCGAGGTTGCGTTCGGTAGTATCTACTCCAAGCGCATGCAGTGTGGTAAGTACACCGCGACACGCTTCCGAAATCGGAGAATTCTCAACGAATAAGGTTTGCCAGATTAAATTCGCTTGTTCCGACTTGGACAGCTTAAAAAACGCATCATATTCCATAGTGCTGTAGCGCATGGTCTCCGCGATCAGATAATGATAAGTCAGCAACTCATCAATTCCATACAACAACAAGTCGCCAAATTCTGGCGCAAATAAGTGTGTGTGAATATCGGTAATCGGGTGGTCATTAATGGTTTGCAATACTGTGCTTGCAAGATTGTCTGAAGAAATGTAACTCATGATCTAGCTGCCTCCTAGAATGCGCTTACTTCCATCGTATGAGATTCAGCGCAAGTTCAATCTACATCCAGCAAATATCTGGCTGCAGGAGAAATGCGATCATACGTTGATTTTCTGATATATTCACGCTGATTTAATTGCTGCTTAAACTCACGCGCCACAAAGCTTGGATGCAGCACTCGTCTGGTCTGAGAAGTTCTGTTTAGTGTTCCCCCATGCCAAAGGTGCACATTGTAGGCAAACACAGCGCCCGCTTTTGCAATGACCAATTGTTCTTCCGGGTGAGCTGCTTGGGTATCCTGCATGTAATCCGCAGGTCTGCCCGCCAATTTATGGGTGCCTGGTACAAAACGAGTCGCACCATTTTCCACAGTAAAATCGTCCAGCAGCCAAATTGTATTAATCGCGTGGTAAGGCTCGTTTTCCTCGCGGCCTTTCCAGTCCGAATGCATACCCTGATGTCCCTGTCCCGGCAGCGCGTCACGGCCGTTGATGGAGTGCAGCTTGAACGCGCGACCAATCACGTGGTAGGCCACTGCAAGCAGCTTAGGATGCGTATAGCAAAGATCAAATGCCTCGCCTTTATTCACGAGGTCGGACAGCCTTCTGGCACCCGCCTCCTGATGAAACTCAGTGCCGGCACTATTGCCTTCTTTTTCCATTAATTCCTCGTACTTGTTACGCAATTTCTCCAGCGTTTCCTGATCAATCAAATCATGAAAAACCACATATCCTTGTTCGTCGAGCGCGTGTTTTTCATCTGCAGTCAGTGTTGATTCTGTCACGCCTAAAGCTGCTAAAGCTTCTTCGATCGCAGTAATTTTACCCTGTTGTGTCACCGCTTACCCTCCCGTTACATCACTGCCATAAGTCTACTTCCATTTCTGCAAAAAGAATAGTTTTTATTGCGCAAAACTGTTGGCACCAGCGGTCGTCTCCACCGGACGAGCGACTAAGAAAGACGATACCAACGCCGCAATGCTGATGACCAGACCAAATTGGAAAAGATGCTGGATTCCCACCACTACCGTTTCAGCATGGATTAGAAATGTACCCATGATAGTTACGCCAATCGCGGTTCCTAAATTTCGTGAGAACATTTGCAGAGAAGTCGATACCCCTTTTTGATTCGCCTCGACCAATTGTTGACAAGCTATGACAGCAGTAGTAAGCAGCAGCCCATATGCAAATCCTTGTACGAACATCGCAGCAAATAAATACCAAAATCCTGATTCAGCAGTGATCAAAGCCAGCATGAGCGCTCCAAGCACCAATACGATGTTTCCCGCAATAATTGGCAGTCGATAGCCGAATCTCATAATCCATTTACCTACTGGCACAGCAGCCAGCATCCAGCCTGCAGATGAACCCACTAGCACCAGGCCGCTCACGTACAAACTATCTCCAGTTACTTTCTGCAGGAACAAAGGAAGATAACTGCCAGTGCCAAATAGAGCGGTGCATGCCAAAAAGGTATTGATGATGATCCAGGAGACCGTTCGGTTTTTAAACAGGGACAGTGGGATTACGGGAGATGCTTGCCTTCGCTCGTAGAAAACGAACAACGCAAGAAACACGATGCCTGCAATCGCGAAAATTAGTTGATGGCTTGATACGACGGTATCCATGAGTAAAAGACTTATTGCGACTGTAAAAATAGCTGCACCGATATAATCGACTGATACTTTGTGCGCGGTATAAACATCTTTATACCTGGTCAACAGAGCCAAAGTGATGATTCCCAAAGGAATATTGATGTAGAAAATCCAGCGCCAGGAGGCATTGGAAACAAGGAAAGAACCCAAGAGCGGGCCTAACACCGCGGATAATCCCCACATGGAAGTAAACAACGCCTGGATTTTCCCACGCTGTTCGACAGAAAACAAGTCACCCGCAATCACCACGGCAATCGGTATGATTCCCCCTGCTCCAATGCCTTGTAAAGCTCGATAGATAATTAACTGAACCATCGTCTGAGCCATCCCGGACAAGAGTGAACCCAACATAAACAAAATGACGCTTAGCCCAAATACTCGCTTGCGTCCATAGATATCGGACAACCTGCCGTAGATCGGAGCCGTTACGGTGCTAATGATCATATAGGAAGCAAATACCCAGGCATAGAGATTGAACTCGTGCAACTCTTTTGCAATTATCGGCATTGTAGTGTTCATGATCGTACTATCCATTGACGCAATAAGCATTGCAATTACGATGCTAGCCAGTACTGGAAAACGCCTACCATTCATTAACAGCTCACCAATCCTATCTCTACACCTTTTATTTACAACTAACTCTATTGGGGGTACAATTCCTAATTGTCAAATCCAACCAGATTCACATTTAGAAAGGTTGGGACCATTTTGCATACAAAAATCAACAGAAACATTCAACTTGGTTCAACCAGAACTTTAATTGCGGGATTTGTGGTGCTCATGATTGCAATGGGCATCGGCCGCTTTTCCTATACTTCGATCCTTCCGCTCATGCAGGCGCAAGTACATCTTTCAGTTACGCAAGCCAGTTACCTAGCCTCGAGCAACTACCTGGGATATCTGATTGGTGGATTTGGAGCAGGCTTGATCCGATGGGGAACAAAAAGAGCCTTCAATCTACGGACTCAAATCATGATGAGCATTGTTACGACTGGTCTGATGGGGCTAAGCTCTTCGTTCTCCATTTGGATGATTTTGCGGCTTCTATCGGGTATTAGCAGCGGTCTAATTTTTGTACTAGCTTCCAGCCTGGTACTGGATGCTTTATTAAATGACAATCGGGCAAAGTGGATCGGGATATTTTACGGCGGGGTAGGTGCCGGGATTGCAATGACCGGGTTAATGGTGCCAGTTTTAAACGCCTACTCGTGGAGAGGCGCATGGGTGGGCCTCATGTTGATCGGTTTTGTG
>JAQBPP010000057.1 GCA_028287455.1 Bacilli bacterium
AAATAACCGCGCGAACGATTCTGCAAAACGCGCAGCAAGCGATCTTTTGTTCCAATGAACACTGGAAATCAGAAGAGATTGTTTGAGATCCGCGAAGAAATCATTCGTCAATTTCCGGCAGATTTCAGAGTCATAAATCATCGCATTCACTTCGAAGTTAATTTCCATGCTGCGAATATCTAAATTGGCTGTGCCGACTGAAGAAATCGCGTCGTCGACCAGCAGAACTTTTGCATGCAGGAAACCTGCATGATATTCATAAATTTTAACGCCAGCCTTCAGCAGTCGGTCGTAATAGGATCTGCCGGCCCACTGCACAATGCGTCGATCTGGAAAATGCGGCAGCAAGATCCGCACATCCACGCCAGACAGCGCAGTTGATGCTAATGCGGCAACGAGCGCGTCTTCTGGAATAAAGTACGGTGTGGTAATATAAACTCTCTTCTCTGCATGCGTGATGAACTCAAAAAACGATTCATAGATCAAGCGCTGTCCGGCTGCAGGCCCATTGGGGGTGACTTGCACCCAGCAGCGCTCTGCTTGGGAACAAACGGGAAAATAGTCGTCGGTGATCAGATCGCGTCCTGTCACAAAACCCCAATCTGTAAAAAACAGCTCCTGCAGCAAATATACCGCTTCACCCGCTATACGCAAATGCGTATCCCGCCAACTGGCAAAATGTTTGCCGCCTGTCATATATTGATCTCCGAAATTAAGCCCTCCGATGAAGCCCACCTGCCCATCGACAATCACCATTTTCCGATGATCGTGATAGTTGATTTTGCTTGACGGGAACGGAAACCTGATCGGCAGAAATGCCGCAATCTCCACACCTGCCAGCTTTAAGCTTTCGATAAAAGTGGGCTTCAGCCGATTGCTGCCGATTGCATCGTACAGCACCCGAACCTGCACGCCTTGCTGAGCTTTGTCGATCAAGAGCTGACGCAATTGGTTTCCAATTTGATCGTTTTCAATGGTGTAATATTCCAAATGAACGTGGTGCTTTGCTTCGCTGATTGCTTCAAAAATGGACGGGAACGTTTCAACCCCATTTTGCAGGACGGATACCGCATTATGATAAGTAAATGGCGGCTGATTCGGTCTGGTTAAAAAGTGGGTCAACCGCAGATCCAAGTTTGGCGTATTGTTGCTGCGTGCGCGCTCCATCAGAATGCGCCTGGTGTAGGGAAATTCAGTCGACGTCTGTGACCGTCTCATCGTTCGCCACGATAATGTTCTGCCTGCCACGAGGTAACCTATGCAGCCAAGCACCGGAAATGCGATCAAAGCAAATACCCAGGCCAATGTACGATATGGATTTCGGTTTTCACTGATTACTCGAACTGCGGCTAGTACGGCAAACACCCGAAATACCCAATGTATCACTGTCCCGATTTTCCAAACCTCCAGCAAGGCAACTCCTCCTTCGGTGGTTATGCGTGTCCAGTTCTCCTGCGATAATAACGACTCGCGCGCAGCATTAACTTCGTCATCCAGGTGGAACTTGAAATTAACTGCTGGACGTGCTCATAGCCGGGTTGAGCAGTTACCTTCTGATCGCTTAAGTACATGCCGATGAGCCCTTCGACCAGGAGAATATGGAATGGCGAGTTTGGAGTCTTCTTTGCTCGTTGTCTGGCCTGCTGCAGAAATCCCTCCAACCGTTCGACAGCATGCTGAGGAGAGCGATAATACGCAAAAAAATTCAGATCTCCTGCTAAACGGTCTTCTTCCTGATCAATCCAATAATCGAGTAAAATATGAAGGCCTGTAATCCAGGGAAAATAGCATCTGCCGATTTCTGTGTTATCATTCAGGCTGTTTGCCTGAACTGCCTCTGCCCATAACGCAAAAATTCCTAATGTCGAACCACAGGCTGCGGAAAATTCCCACCAGTAAAGATCGGTTTGCATCAGGTCGATTCCAAGCTTAGCAGCAATCGCCGGGTCAGCAGCAATCCGCTGGTACCAGGCCTCCAAACGGGGAACACGTTCTGATTGAACCACGTGCTTATGTACTTGTAAATCGCAGTACAGCTGCGTCAAGAGAATGACGAGATCCGCAACTGCTGGATATCCTGGCAGCCGGTTTAAGCTCTGCCTGGTCCTATGTACCAATTCGTTTAAGTATCCCCCATCTTCCTGCTCTTGATGAAACTCATAATAATAGTCAGCTGCTGGGAAGGAAATTCCCAATGTTACAGCATTAATCATTGACTCGTGCAAACGGGTGAAGTCTTCTGCAGACAAGGAAGTGCTGCGGTCGCATAAATTATCCAGGTAGTCGCTGATCGTCTGAAACGCTACGATCGCCGTGATCAGATCCTCACTCGGCTGTTTGGAAAACGCTGCAAACACGCATCCGCCATCCGAATGAAACTGCTTGCTGGCGAGGCTCATCTCGGCCTGGTAACGCAGCTCAGCTTCGGGAATCTGGCCGGCTCTCTTGCGCCAATATGCGAGTTTTTGTTGAGAAATCGGCAGCACCTTATAAAAACTACGATACAGCAGCTTAAAAACAAGCACTTCTAACTGTTCAACTCCTACTTTATTTAGGATCGGATAACTGCAGAACGCTCTGCACCACTTCAATAAACGCTAGTGCCGCTCTGCTTTGGTACCTGCCTTTTTTATACGCTGCCACTAACGTCCGTGACGGCCGGCCGGAAATCGGTTTGTATAACGGCGGGAAATCCAGGTTTTGGCTTCTCGATACCATGCTTGGCACAAGCGCCACCCCCATCCCCGCTGCGACAAGCGATTGCACGGTTTCGATGTTGCTGCTTTCAAACACCACTTGAGGCGTAAATCCAGCTTCACCGCATAGGTCAAATACAGTCTGCCTGAAACCCTGCCCCTTTTTCAGCACAATAAAAGGTTCATCCTGCAAATCTCGCAAAACAATTTCCTTGCTGCCGGCCAGCAGGTGATTTTGCGGAACTACCGCCCAGATTTCCTCATGAAAGACGGGCTGATAATCCAGCGAAGGACTTAAGATTGGCAGCGATAATAAAGTGACATCCAGTTTTCCTTGGGAAGCAGCAGTCTCCAAATGCTCTGTGGTATCCTCCACCAAATTTACCGCAATGGAGGGGTAGCGCGTGCGAAATGCCGGAATCACTCTTGGCAGCACATGGGTTCCAGTCATCGGCAAACAGCCAATAATGACATTGCCATGTTCCATGCTGACTTCATCGCTCATTTCACGTTTTAACTGTTCAACTGAATCCAAAATGAGTCGGGCGCGGTCACAGAAGCGTTTGCCGGCATCTGTCAATTCAATAAAATGCGGATTGCGGTGAAACAGTTTCACGCCGAGTTCGGATTCCAATTTCGAGATTTGCTGACTGAGTGAGGGTTGCGCGATATGAAGATGTTGGGCTGCCCGCGAGAAACTTAAATCATCCGCCACCTGCAGTGCATAAGCCATGTGTCTGTATTCCAACTGACTATCCTCCCTATAGATACAACCTATAGCCTTATAGAAATTTTGTCTTTGATCATTATAATGACTCTATGGTACAACTAAAGTAGTTAAATTTATACGAGGAGGTTTCACTGTGGGAAAACCGCAAACATTATTTGAAAAAATTTGGAACCAGCACCTGGTATATGAAGAAGCCGGAAAACCCAGCTTGCTTTATATCGATCTTCACCTGGTTCATGAGGTGACCTCTCCCCAGGCGTTTGACGGCTTGCGCTTGAACGGGCGCAAAGCGCGCAGACCGGAGCTGACGTTTGCAACAGTCGATCACAACGTGCCTACCACCGACCGTACGCAGCCGATCAAAGACGAAATTTCTGCCAAACAAATTACGACGCTTGCCAACAACTGTGAAGAGTTCGGCATTACATTTGCCGGCATTCACAGCCCGGATCAAGGAATCGTGCATGTAATTGGTCCAGAACTTGGCTTGACCCTGCCCGGTAAAACGATTGTGTGCGGTGACAGCCATACTTCTACTCATGGCGCGTTCGGCGCATTGGCATTTGGCATTGGCACCAGCGAAGTCGAACATGTGCTGGCGACTCAATGCTTGCCGCAATCCAAACCGAAAACGATGGAAGTGCATGTCAAAGGCCGTTTGCAAAAAGGGGTCACAGCCAAAGACCTCATCCTTGCCATCATTAACAAATTTGGCACTGATTTCGCAACCGGTTGTGTCATAGAGTACACTGGCGAAGCTGTCCGGAGCCTGACCATGGAAGAGCGCATGACCGTTTGCAACATGTCCATTGAAGGCGGCGCCAGAGCAGGTTTGATTGCGCCCGATGAGGTGACCTTCGAATATGTGCAAAACCGTCGTTATACCCCATCCGGTTTGGAGTGGGAAGTAGCGCTCGACAACTGGAAAGCACTGGTTACTGACTCAGGCGCAACATACGATGTGCGCGTTGAGATCGATGCAGACGAAATTGCACCCCAGGTAACATGGGGAACAAGTCCAGGAATGGGGGCAGGGGTAACTGATCACGTGCCAAATCCTGCTGATGCTGCCACTCCTGCAGCCAAGCGCAATATCGAATTCGCGCTGGAATACATGGGGCTTGATCCTGGTACACCGATGAGCGAACTCAAGGTGGACCGCGTTTTTATCGGCTCCTGCACCAACGGGCGCCTGGAAGATTTGCGCGCCGCCGCTCAAGTAGCGAAAGGCCGTAAAGTGGCATCGACTGTAAATGCTATCATAGTCCCTGGTTCTTATAAAGTAAAACAGCAAGCTGAGGCTGAAGGCCTGGACAAAATCTTTACCGAAGCTGGATTTGAATGGCGTGAAGCTGGCTGCTCGATGTGTCTGGCGATGAACCCTGATTTCCTGGAGCCAGGCGAACGCTGCGCCTCCACTTCCAACCGCAATTTTGAAGGCCGTCAGGGACGTGGTGGACGTACGCACCTGGTCAGTCCGCAAATGGCAGCGGCTGCAGCGATTGCAGGACATTTCGTTGATATCCGGACTTGGGAATTTTAGAACATCATAACAGGAGGTAATCGCGTGGAAGCTTTTAAACAACATACAGGTCTTGTCGCAGCTTTAAACCGGATGAATATTGACACCGATGCGATCATTCCGAAGCAGTTTCTCAAACGGATTGAACGGACCGGATTCGGAGAATTTTTGTTTTATGAATGGAAATTTAATCTGGACGGAACGACGAATCCACAGTTTGAATTGAACCAGCCCCGCTACCAAGGCGCTTCCATTCTGCTTGCGCGCGACAATTTTGGTTGTGGTTCTTCGCGGGAACACGCACCGTGGGCAATTCTGGATTATGGATTCCGCGTCCTGATCGCACCAAGCTTCGCAGATATTTTCTACAACAACTGCTTCAAGAATGGCATCCTGCCGATTCGTTTAGACGGTGCGGCAGTTGATGATTTGTTCAAGCGAGCAGAACAGCCCGGCTATACGCTGTCGGTCGATCTGGAAAAACAGGAGATCACCGATTCAACTGGCCTCAGGATCTCATTCGATGTGGAAGACCATCGCCGTGACTTCCTGCTGCAAGGACTTGATGACATTGGGCTAACGTTAAAACAAGCAGCTCACATCGACGCTTACGAGACAAAACAGCCTTCCTACTACCGGCCAAAAGTGGCTCAAGCGTAACAAAGGTTTTATCCAAAAAAGAAGTCCTCTGATTCGCTTCTCTGCGAATCAGAGGACTTCTCACTATCAGTACGGAAAAAACATTCGTTCCTTTCGACGCGACTTTTGCGCGCAACCGGAGCTAGAAAGGAACGAATGTTTTTTCCTAATCGTTTATGAACGGCGGATAACATCTCACTATTTGAAAGTCGGAAGAACCTGCATCTGCAGTGTCATTGATCGCTCGTATCGCACTTGCTCCAGCAGGCAGGAAGATTTGCTCCCCCTGCCTGACCCTCATTTCTCCACCCGCCCAACTGATGACACCTGAACCCTTTGTCACAATCAGCACCGAGAAGCGACCATCAACAGGCAAGTCCAGTTCAGACACAATATCCAGTGCGTGCATGCGAAAGTATGGCGTGTGCCCGTAATCGATCAATACACGTTCTTGCCCGGCATCAGACTGACGGATTAAAACCGGCTGTAATCGCCAGCGATCCAACACCTGTTCTTCTGTATAAGTATCGTAATGAAAGCAATCAAACATTTTGTCAAACCCGCTCCCCTGATGACAGGATTGATCGGCCACAGAATAGCCGGCAGGCGTCACTCTT
>JAQBPP010000080.1 GCA_028287455.1 Bacilli bacterium
GAAGATTATCAAAGAGGATTATCCGATTGTGCGCGAAGTTCTGTCGCGCGATCAGGCGCTGGAGCTGTTTGAACGGAGGGATGACCGGTTTAAAGTTGAGATCATCCACGATCTGCCGGCAGATCAAACCATTACGATTTACAAACAAGCGGAGTTTACCGACTTATGCCGGGGCCCTCATGTTCCGTCGACCGGCAGGATTAAGGTGTTTAAGTTGATGTCGATCGCAGGTGCTTATTGGCGGGGTGACTCCAACAGGGAAATGCTTACCCGTATTTACGCGGTGGCTTTTCAGAAAAAAGCGGAACTCGATGAACATCTTAGACTGCTGGAAGAAGCCAAAGAGCGGGATCATCGCAAGCTGGGCCGAGAGCTCGACATCTTTATGCTCAAAAAGGAAGTGGGTCAAGGTCTGCCGCTCTGGCTTCCAAACGGAGCGAAAATCCGTCGGACAATCGAACGGTACATTGTTGATCTGGAAGAGAGCCTTGGCTATGATCACGTGTATACGCCGCATTTGGCCAATGTGGAACTTTATAAAATATCAGGTCACTGGGACCACTATCATGAAGATATGTTTCCGACGATGCAAATGGACAATGAGGAATTGGTTTTGCGTCCAATGAATTGTCCGCACCACATGATGATTTATAGCAACTCGCTGCGCAGTTACCGTGATTTGCCGCTGCGTGTGGCGGAACTCGGTACGATGCATCGTTATGAAATGTCAGGCGCTCTGGCAGGACTGCAGCGGGTTCGGGCGATGACATTGAATGATGCGCATATTTTCTGCAGGCCAGACCAGATCAAATCGGAATTTAGGCATGTTATACAGTTGATTGAACGGGTTTACAAAGACTTCGGAATTACCGATTACTATCACCGATTGTCGTATCGGGATCCGGCTGATAAAGAGAAATATGTGCAAAATGACGAGATGTGGGAAATGGCGCAGCGCATGCTGAAGGAAACCATGGATGAAATGCAGCTCAATTACGTAGAGGCCGAAGGGGAAGCTGCATTTTATGGGCCGAAGCTGGATGTGCAGGTGAAAACCGCGCTCGGCAAGGATGAGACACTGTCGACCGTGCAGCTGGATTTTCATCTGCCCAACCGTTTTGATCTCGAGTATGTTGGCGAGGACGGCAAACCCCATCGGCCAGTTGTGATTCATCGCGGGATTGTCAGCACGATGGAGCGGTTTGTAGCGTTTCTGCTTGAACAGTACAAAGGTGCGTTTCCAGCTTGGCTTGCTCCCGTCCAGGTACGCGTGGCATCTGTCGCAGGCGACTTTGCCGGATATGCAGAAGAGCTCGCAGAGCAACTGCGCGCTGCAGGTTTCCGTGCGGATGCGGATGTGCGCGCGGAAAAAATCGGTTACAAGATTCGGGAATCGCAGGTACGCAAGATTCCTTATACTCTGGTGGTGGGTGAAAAAGAGCAGCAGCAGCACGCTGTAAGTGTACGCCGCTATGGCCAGGGAGATCTTGGGCTCATCGCAGTGGAGGAGTTTGTTCACAAGCTGCGGGACGAAATCGACAGCAAGGAACTCCTGGTGTCGCCTTGATTCCTGTCAAATCTGGCTTGACTTTTTTACCTGACTGCAGTATTGTAAAGCAAGTAGAGAGTTGGATCGGCCATTAGCAAGCAGAAGCAAGCAGCTTCTCACCTGATTCGCGCTGACGTTTGTCTGAAAGATGACAGCAGCCGGTTGTGAACGGGTTAAGCCATTCTGTCTGTAATCGATCGTGAGGGAGTTTCCTTCGGTGAGATTTGCATTCAAGTTTTGCTTATATGAGGAGTATGCTAGTTGGCATACTCCTTTTTACTTGCCAATAGGTCGTCTCGTTGTAAATAATTCAGGAGGTGAAAGGTTATTTCCAAGGACGAAGTACAAATCAATGACGCCATCCGCGCTCGAGAGGTGCGATTAATTGACGCTGAAGGCGAACAATTAGGCATTGTAGCTCTTCGTGAAGCGTTGCGCATTGCTGGTGAACGAAATCTCGATTTGGTCAATGTGGCGCCTACAGCGAAACCTCCAGTTTGCCGCATTATGGACTATGGGAAGTACAAATATGAGCAGTCCAAGCGTGAAAAAGAGGCTCGCAAGAATCAGAAGGTCATTTCCATCAAGGAAATCCGGATGACGCCGAACATTGAGGATCATGATTTCGACACCAAACTGCGAAATGCAGTCAAGTTTTTGGAAGAAGGCGACAAGGTTAAAGTCACTGTTCGTTTCCGGGGACGCGAGATTACGCATACTTCAATCGGTCAGAAGGTACTCGAAAAAATGGCGGAAGCAACGCGCGAAAAGGCGGCGGTTGAACGCTATCCGAAGCTCGAAGGCCGCAGTATGATAATGATTTTAACGCCAAAACAACAGTAGGCAAACATTGAACTACTTAATCCGCTAAGTGGAGGTGCGAAAGAAATGCCAAAAATGAAAACCCATCGCGGAGCTGCTAAACGATTTAAAAAAACCGGCTCCGGCAAAATTAAACGCAGTCATGCATTTAGCAATCATATGTTTTCGCATAAGACGGAAAAACAGAAGCGGCACTTGAAACATGGCGCTCTGGTGTCTCCTGGCGATCAAAAACGCATTGCTCAACTCATTACCTATATGTAATAGCAGCCGCCCAGGCGGCTAAGGTTCATCGCAGTATAAGCTTTGCATAGTCCCTGTAGTGGAAGCCCGAGGAGGTACTCTTATGCCAAGAGTCAAAGGCGGATTTGTTACCCGTCGTCGTCATAATCGAATATTAAAACTCGCCCGCGGATACCGCGGTTCAAAGCACCGTCTGTTCCGCACAGCGAAACAGCAAGTAATGAAATCTTTTCTCTATGCATTTCGTGACCGTCGGCAGAGAAAACGGGATTTCCGCAAATTGTGGATCGCACGGATTAATGCTGCTGCCAGAGTAAATGGACTGTCTTACAGCAAATTGATCTATGGATTAAAAGTAGCTGGCGTGGAAGTAAACCGCAAAATGCTGGCTGATCTAGCGGTTAATGATAAGACTGCATTCAGCGAGCTGGCTACTGTAGCCAAATCCAAAATTAACGCTTAATCCATGTAACCCGTGTGCGGCACTGTCCATACACGGGTTATTTTTGCGATGTTCATACATTATGGCGTTAAAACAGATACATACTGTGGAAAAGGAAAAGGAGTTTCTATGGAAACTATCACATCGGTACGCAATGAACGTGTGAAACAATGGGCAGAACTGAAAACGCCTAAAGGCAGAAAAGCACAAGATCGTTATTTAGTTGAAGGTGTAAGGTCCGTAGAAGAAGCGCTTGCATCGAGCGCACCGATTGAAGTTGTCTTAATTGATGAAGATCAGTTGGAATCAGGCAAGCTGGATCTAATTGTCAACGGCTGCGCTTCAATGGAGATTGAACTGATCGCCGTTCACTCAATGATCATCGAAAAAATTGCAGACACCAAAACGCCACAGGGCGCTTTGGCCATTGTAAAGCCGTATCAGCATGAATTTTCCGGCGTTCTGCAGAAACAAACGGCTGGGCTTTATGTCATGCTCGATCGGATTAGTGATCCAGGCAACCTCGGAACGCTTATTCGTACTGCAGATGCGGTCGGAGCATCAGGTGTGATTGTCAGCAAGGGCAGCGCAGACCTTTACAATCCGAAAGTGGTGCGCGCCACAATGGGATCTCTCTTTCATTTGCCTATCTTCCAAGGGGATCTGATTCCATACTTAAGCGAACTGCGTCAGGCGAATATTCGTATCCTCGGCACCGCCGCTTACGCGCATCGCGAGATTTTTCAGGTGGATTTAACAGGCGGAATCGCGTTCATTATTGGTTCGGAGGCACATGGATTGGATGCGGAACTGGAGTCATTTGTAGATGAAATGGCCGGTTTGCCGATGCCTGGACGGGCTGAATCCTTGAACGCGGCGATCGCCGGCAGCATCATGCTTTATGAAGCGGTCAGGCAGCGCTTGCGTTGAGCCTCAAGTTGCAAGAACCAGCGGCATTCGCTATACTAATGTAAATAACTGTTATACTCAGGATAAAGGCCGTGAAGAAGAGAGTAAGCCATCCGCGCACTGACAGGGAAGAAGGCCGTAGACTGAGAGCCTTCGACAGCTGAGCCTGGCTGAAGTTCACTTTGGAGCCGCAATATGGAAACTTCCGTTTTCCGCTGGTGGGTTACTCATCGGCCGGGCGAGAAGCAGTAGATATTGCCGCAGCGCTTTCGTTACAAGCGATGAGAGGACTTTATGGCACGCTCTGCCGGGATCGCTGGCAGCATGCTGAAGTTGAATATAGGGTGGTACCGCGAACACTTCGCCCCTGCACAGGGATGAGGTGTTTTTGTCATTTTAAGGAGGACTACACGATGCAAACTGAAATTGAAGCACTGCGTTCTCGCGCAATGCAAGAGTTGGAGCAGTTAGCCGGCGCTGACAGCTTAACCGATTGGAAAGTTCGCTATTTGGGAAAGAAGGGTGAAGTCACAGCTTTGCTGCGCGGCATGGGGCAATTGTCTGCTGAAGAGCGCCCGGTTGTCGGCAGTTTGGTGAATCAATTGCGCACAGAGTTGGAAGAGGCGTATGAAGTTCGAGAGCGAGCGGAAAAAGAAGCGGTGAGGGGCCAGCGCTTAGAGACTGAGATGGTGGACATTACGCTGCCGGGACGAGCACTGCCCGCAGGCACCCTTCATCCGCTCGCGCAAGTGATTCAGGAGATTGAAGATATTTTTATTGGTCTCGGCTTCTCCGTAGCGGAAGGCCCGGAAGTGGAACTGGACGTGTTCAACTTCGAAATGCTCAATATTCCCAAAGACCACCCGGCCCGTGATATGCAAGACACGTTTTATATCACGGAAGAAATGCTGATGCGAACGCAAACTTCTCCTGT
>JAQBPP010000087.1 GCA_028287455.1 Bacilli bacterium
GTGCCTTGCATGAATTGTACACCGCCGAATTGACCTTGCCCTGCGAATTGGCTTTGATTCTGACTGCCGTCTTGCGCAATTTGTTGACCGATCTGCTGAGCGTTAGTTCCGGCAAAACCAGGTTGGAACATCGCCTGAGCGCCACCCAAGCCACTGCCTTGCTGGAACCCAGCCCCGCCAAACTGCCCTGGGCTGCCGAATTGCCCCGGCATGCCAGCTTGACCTTGCATGCCAAATTGAGATTGATTCTGGCTGCCATTAGCTAAATCTCTTGCAATATCTTGTCTGACTTCTTGAACTCTTGTTCCAGCGAAACCAGGTTGGAACATCGACTGAGCACCGGCCATTCCCATGCCTTGTTGAAACTGCCCTTGGTTTCCTAATTGACCTTGCATGCCAAACTGACCCTGGTTGCCGAACTGACTTTGTGCGTTAGTGCCAGCGAAACCGGGTTGGAACATCGACTGAGTGCCATCTGCAAATTGCCCTGGTTGTTGAAGTGATCCTGCAATTTGCTGGATGTTGTTGAGAGCTTGCTGCGCTTGGTTCGCTGCATATTGAATACGTTGAGGCATCCCTTACATTCCTCCTAATTGTTGAATCAACTTCCAAGGGTAGTTTTACCTGTTTAGATTCAACTATGTATGACATGCAATAAATTTTTAAATATTTTCTGCGCTTCAGAAGAATACCTTTGACAGCGGCGCTATTTAAATAAGAAAAAGTGAGTTTGTCCATCTGTTGCAGACCTTGGGTTTATGCTAAAATGAAGCTGACCTTAGTCGCTTTTGCCTGGAGGGGTGCAGTTGAGTTCAAATAGCAGTCATCAGAATTGGGCAAATGAAATCGAGTACTTACTCAGGGATATCAACAAGGTTTTACGTCGCGCGGGAAGGTCAAGCCTGGGCGCGTTTTCGATCACTCCGCCCCAATTTGATGCGTTGCTGCTTTTGAGAGATCATATTGAACTCACAATTGGTGATCTAAGCACAAAAATGTACTTGGCATATAGCACTACTACCGACCTTGTGGACCGGATGGAACGCAACCAATTGGTCATGCGCGTTCGTGACCTAAATGATCGTCGCATTGTAAGACTACATATGTTGGAACGCGGTCACCACATTATACAAGAAGCCACGTACGCCAGGCAGACATATCTGGCTACCGTTTTGCAGGATGTTGACGAAGATATGCTGCAACAATGGAAAGAAATGTTAACTGTGTTACATACTCGTATCGTTTGATTCGCGGTAGATATGAAGTGGGTTCGGGCTGCGGCGCAATTCGCTTGCTGTGCATAAGCTATCTACAACAGCAGGTTTCATGACGGAAAGGATGTCCTTGTGTGCCAAGCCAACTTCCAATAGGCTGTTTTGATTCAGGTTTTGGCGGCCTAACAGTTGTCAAAGAAATCATGCGACAGCTTCCACAGGAAAACCTGATTTACTTGGGAGACAATAATCGCTACCCGTATGGAAGTCGGCCACCAGAAGAAGTACGAGCATTTACATTTGAAATTATGGATTTTTTGGTTCGTCAGGGCGTGAAAATGATTATCATGGGCTGTAACACTGCTACAGCAGTGTGTTTGCCAGAGGCACGTCAACGCTATAAGATGCCTGTCCTCGGGGTGATTACACCTGGCAGCAGAGCCGCAATTACTGCGACCCGCAGCGGCCGAATTGGTGTGATCGGCACTGAAGTCACGATTCGCAGTGATGCCTATGCAAGAGAGCTGCAGAGGATTAATCCAAGGCTTGAAGTATTTTCCAAGGCTTGCCCTCCTTTTGTTCACATCGTGGAGACTGACGAAGTAGAAGCTCCTTTGACAATGGAAGTCGTTCAAGATTACTTACAGGTTTTTCATGATCAACGGGTGGATACGCTGATCTTGGGCTGTACACATTATCCGCTTTTACAGCATGTGATCGCCAGAGTCATGGGGAACCAAGTTCAATTAATCAATTCGGCGGAGGAAACGGCTCGTGAAGCCAACACGGTCTTATCCGAACGCGGATTGTTAAATGAGTCGAATCCGGCTCCTTATTACCATTACGTAACCACCGGAACAGTCGATCATTTCCGAACGATCGGCAGCAAATGGATTGGCCAACCGCTGACCGTACGCAGGGTTGATCTAGGCGATTCTGAATCACAGGCTACTGCTGGCTAGCATAAATTTGTCATACTTTGTCCTAATCCTCGTATACATGTGACATGAGACAATCTGTGTCGACGAGGGGGAACGCGCTCTTATGAAGAAATGGACAAAAGTGACAGCCGGCATCTTGGCAGCAGGAACACTGCTGGTTACTGGCTGTGGACTGCAGGATGCTTCTAAAAATACAGCAGTCAATAACACTCCATCGCCGAATGATGTTCAAGCTAATTTATACTTTGCAGACGGCAATGGTTATGTCGTGCCGATTGTATCCACTTTGACCAAAGCGGATCAAGTGGCAGGTCAAGCCCTGGATCTGCTCACTCAGGGCGGGGCAGGCGAGCAGATGCTGGCGGGCACTGGCCTGTACACAGTAATTCCCAAAGGGACTCAACATTCTTTAAACATTAAGGATGGTTTGGCGACGGTAGATTTGAGCAAAGAAGTGCTGCAGTATAAAACGGCGAAAGAGGAGCAGGACATCGTCCAATCGATTGTCTGGTCCTTGACAGAATTTCCAACTGTCAAACAAGTACAGTTCGAAATCGGCGGACAGATCCTTGCTGCTTTACCGCAGGGAACGCCCATTGGCTCGCCAATCTCGCGTGCTAATGGCATCAATTTGCAGATTGCACCTACGACAAATCCTACTGATAGTTCCCACGTAACAGTTTATCTGTTTGATGCCACTTCTGCTGGTAAGACCTACCTGGTGCCAGTTACCCGGGTAGTACCGCGGATGGATGCCGGAGACAGCACCGGTTTGCTCAAAGCGGCGATTGGGCAAATGGCAGGCTCTGGCGGTTACGCAGGGCTAAAAGAGTCTGTTGCTGCAGGTGACGTTTTGAACTCTGCCAAAGTCGTGAACAATGCAGTGCAGATCGACCTGAAAAATGCCGTGTTTCCAAATGGAGCTACTCCTTCCACTCAAGCTGATGTGTTAAAGTCAGTTTGGCTGTCAGTTGCCGCCAATTTGAATGTGAAAAATGTACAGATCACGGTAGACGGCAAACCAGTCTCTGTGTTCTCCTCGGCGATTGATTGGAGCAAACCAGTGACCGACTTGCAGTATATCAACCAACCTGCGAACAAATCGATTTAAGAAGCAGTTTGGTCTCATTCTGTTGAAGAACGAATGGATTCTGGCAGGCGGGCTGACTCCCACCTGCCTTTTCTTTTTTCAGAATTCGGAATACCGATTGGATAAACTGCCCGGGCCTATGCTACTATAGGTTGCGAAACACCAAAGGAGGCGCCTCAATGTCACGTGTGGATGGTCGATTGCCGAATCAATTGCGGCCGGTTATGATTGAACGAAACTATACGAAGCATGCGGAAGGATCAGTTTTAATTTCCGCAGGGGACACCAAGGTTCTGTGTACTGCCTCGATTGAGGATAAAGTTCCTCCTTTTCTGCGCGGATCGCTTGAAGGATGGATAACGGCTGAATACTCGATGCTGCCGCGAGCAACGCAAACGCGTAACCAACGTGAATCGTCAAAAGGAAAATTAGGCGGTCGAACGATGGAAATCCAGCGTCTGATCGGACGATCCTTGCGCTCCGTTGTGAATCTGAAGGCTTTAGGAGAAAAAACGATCTGGATTGACTGCGATGTGCTGCAGGCGGATGGCGGAACACGGACAGCCTCCATCACAGGCTCGTTTGTCGCATTAGTTGATGCACTTTATACTTTGATGGAGCGAGGCACACTCCAAGCTCTGCCTTTGACCGATTTCATAGCGGCCACATCGGTTGGAATCGTTGGCAGTCGTGCTGTACTTGATCTTTGTTATGAAGAAGATTCGAACGCGCAAGTAGATCTGAATCTGGTGATGACAGGCAGAGGATCATTTGTTGAACTGCAGGGCACTGGGGAGGAATCTCCATTTTCCAAGGATCAATTGACCGAGATGATCGAACTTGGCACAGGCGGCATCACACAGTTGATCGGAATTCAGAAGCAAGTGCTGGGCCAGGTCGCAGAACATGTCGGGAAAACCACGCATGGCTAAATCGATCTTGCTCGCGACACGCAATCCAGGCAAACTGCGTGAATTTCAGGAGTACCTTTCGTCTTTGTCCATTGAAGTACTGCCGCTTCCTGCGGATGCGCCCGAGGTAGAGGAGACGGGCGACACTTTTGCTGAAAATGCAAGGCTCAAAGCAGAAACTATTATGCAACGCTACCTTGTGCCGGTGCTTGCGGACGATTCTGGACTAGAGGTGGATGTGCTGGGCGGGGCGCCAGGTGTCTGGTCGGCGCGGTATGCAGGCCAGCAGGCGACCGATGAAGAGAATAACGCCAAACTGCTCGCTGAGCTGTACAAAGCAGAAGCTTTTCCGAATTGCACATCAGCGCGTTTCATCGCTGTGCTCGCCTTCGCAAGTCCAGGTCGGTCGACTGAGTTTGTCAGCGGTACATGTGAAGGCAAGATTCTCGCGAGTCCACGGGGCACTAACGGATTCGGTTATGATCCTCTCTTTTGTCTGATTGAGATGGAACGCACTTTGGCCGAGCTTACGGTCGCTGAGAAAAACCGCGTCAGTCACCGCGCCAAAGCACTCGAGTCATTGATTAGTCTGCCTGCGCTACGCAATGTTTGAAGTGTAGAGCAAGTATGATATAATGAAAAAGTTAATCATACTGTTATGGAATTGACCCGCTGATCGAAAGAGGGTTTGACGCGCTAAGGAGGATTCTTTTACCAAGATGAATGCACAAGCAAAATGGGAGAAAACAGAGAAAAATGTAGGTGTTTTAGAAGTGTCGGTCGAGGCTGAATCGGTCTCGGACGCTTTGACCCAGGCTTTTAAAAAAGTGGTAAAACAAGTAAACGTGCCAGGCTTTCGCAAAGGCAAAGTTCCTCGCCAGCTTTTTGAAAAGCGCTTTGGTGTAGAATCGCTCTATAATGACGCCTTGGACATTTTGCTGCCAGAAGCTTATATGCACGCAGTGATTGATTCGAAAATAAATCCGGTTTCAAGACCTGATATAGAAGTTGTTCAAATTGAACAAGGCAAGTCGCTCATCTTCAAGGCTACGGTTACCGTAAAACCTGAAGTGGATCTTGGTGACTACAAGGGATTGCAGCTTGAGAAGAAGGAATTTGCGGTAACTGACGAGCAAGTAGAAGCAGAACTGGAAACTCTCCGCAAAAATCATGCAGAGCTCATCACCATCGAAGACGGACAGACAATCGAAGGCGATCAGGTGACGATCGATTTCCTTGGTTCACTGGATGGCGTGCCTTTTGAAGGCGGAGAAGCAGAAAACTATCAGCTCGAAATCGGTTCCAATACGTTTATCCCCGGATTCGAAGATCAACTTGTGGGTATGGCTAAGGAAGAGCATAAGGACATAAACGTCACTTTTCCAGCGGATTATCATGTGCCAACGCTCGCGGGGCAGGAAGTCGTTTTTGCTGTCACCTTGCATGAGATTAAACGCAAGCAACTGCCGAACCTGGATGACGAATTCGCTAAAGACGTATCTGAGTTCGAAACACTGGATGAACTGCGTGCGGATCTGAGGACTAAATTAGAAGAGCAGGCTGTGCAAGCAGAAAAACGTTCAATTGAGGAACAAGCGGTGGAGAAGGCAGTGGAAGCTGCGACGATCGATCTGCCTCATGTGATGGTCCATAACGAAATTGAAACGATGTTGGAAGAATTCAAACAACGTTTGCAAACGCAAGGTATCCCATACGATGCTTATCTGCAGATTACGGGCGGATCTGAAGATCAGGTTCGTGCGGAAATGCACGAGTCAGCGGAGAAGCGGGTTCGTACGCAACTCGTTCTGGAGGCCATCGCAAATGCAGAGGAAATTGCAGTGTCAGACGAAGATGTGGATGCTGAGCTCAGCAATATTGCGGAAACCGCGAAACTGGAAGTGGATCAGGTGCGCAGTATTCTTTCGCAGCGCGACTCGAATTTCGCTGGCATGAAGTCGGAGCTTGCAACCCGTAAAACGATTGAATTTCTCGTGAACAATAGCCAGATCGCATAAGATCGTATACGATAAGAATACAGGATTGATCTAATTTCTGCAGTGCTTTTAAGGGAGGGGTGACCCATGAATTTAGTTCCGATGGTAGTCGAACAGTCGAGCCGCGGGGAACGTGCGTATGACATTTATTCTCGTTTGTTGAAAGATCGAATCGTGTTTATTGGCACCCCAATTGATGACGATGTAGCCAATGTAGTTGTCGCACAATTGCTGTTTTTGGCAGCCGAAGATCCGGAACGGGATATTCATCTGTACATCAACAGCCCTGGCGGTTCTGTCACGTCTGGCATGGCGATTTTCGACACGATGCATTTTATCAAACCGGAAGTATCCACCATTTGTCTGGGCATGGCGGCGTCCATGGGTGCATTCCTGCTGACAGCTGGGGCAAAAGGGAAACGTTTTGCCCTGCCAAATAGTGAAATCATGATCCACCAACCGCTGGGAGGGGTATCAGGTCAAGCAACCGATATCAAGATTCACGCGGACTGGATCATTTATACGAAGAAGAAGTTGAATCGGATTCTGGCGGAACGCACCGGGCAATCGCTGGAGAAAATCGAGCAGGATACTGAACGCGATAATTTCATGACTGCGGAAACTGCTCAAGAGTACGGTTTGATTGACCGTGTGATTACAAACGCAGAACCAAGTATTTAACATGCAAGGTAAAAAACTAAGCCTTAGTGGATATAACTGGAGTAGGGGGTGGCTGCCGGATGTTCAAATTCAACGATGACAAGGGACAACTTAAGTGTTCGTTTTGCGGGAAGACACAAGACCAAGTACGAAAATTGGTGGCGGGTCCGGGAGTTTATATTTGCGACGAGTGCATTGAACTCTGCAACGAGATCGTTGAAGAGGAGCTTGGGGAAGAAGAAGAGTTTGAACTCAAGGATGTACCCAAACCCCGCGAAATTCGAGCGATATTGGATTCATATGTCATCGGACAGGATCCAGCTAAGAAATCTTTGGCCGTTGCGGTTTACAATCATTATAAACGAATTAATTCTGCAGTCTCAGGCTCGAAAAATGAAGAGGTTGAGTTGTCCAAGTCGAACATTTTGTTAATTGGTCCGACGGGAAGCGGGAAAACGCTGCTCGCGCAAACACTTGCGCGCATCCTCAATGTGCCTTTTGCCATTGCAGATGCGACATCTTTAACAGAAGCGGGATATGTCGGTGAAGATGTGGAAAACATCTTGCTGAAGCTGATTCAGTCTGCTGATTACGATGTGGAGAAGGCGGAAAAAGGGATTATCTACATCGATGAAATTGATAAAATTGCTCGCAAGTCTGAGAATCCTTCCATCACGCGGGATGTATCAGGCGAGGGTGTGCAGCAGGCGCTGCTTAAAATTTTGGAAGGCACAGTCGCCAGCGTTCCGCCGCAAGGTGGACGCAAACATCCGCATCAAGAGTTTATTCAAATCGATACAGGCAACATCCTGTTTATCTGCGGCGGCGCGTTTGATGGTATGGAAACCATTATTAAACGGCGCTTAGGGAAAAAGGTGATCGGTTTTGGTACCGACACTGCCCTGTTAGCAGAGAATAGCACACAAGCTGAACGAGTTCTGTCGAGGGTATTGCCGGAAGATTTATTGAAGTTTGGTTTGATTCCGGAATTCGTTGGACGTCTTCCAGTTTTGACTACATTGGAAGCGCTCGATGAAGACGCGCTGAAACGCATTTTAAGCGAACCGAAAAATGCGTTGGTTAAACAGTATCAGCGCTTGCTCGAAATGGATGATGTGCAGCTCGAATTCACAGATGAAGCATTATCCGAAATTGCACGCGAAGCCATCAAACGAAATACAGGTGCCCGGGGGCTCAGAGCAATTATTGAAAGTGTCATGCTGGAAGTCATGTATGACCTGCCCTCACGCGACGATGTTACTCGCTGCGTCGTGACCAAAGAAACTGTTATTAACAAGGAAACTCCGCTCTTGATGACTACTGACGGACGGAAAAAGAAAAAAGAAGAAACCGCTTGATGACCGCTTCAAACATCGCGTTTAATAGATTGCTGAACAGCCCTCTTTAATTAGAGTGGCTGTTCTTTTTTGTGTATGGGTTTTTTTCAAAAAAATGCGGGGCATACTGAGAAAATAAGGTTTGAATGGGAGGGAAGCCCCGTGGGAAATGCGATGATGATCTTAAGCGTAGTCCAAGTTTTTTTTGCAGTAGTGATTGGCATGTATTTCTGGAATCTACTGCGTACGCAAACGAGCAATCGTTCTGCGATTGAGAAAGAATCCAAAAAGGAACTGGAAAAGTTACGGAAATTACGCTCCATATCTTTAAGTGAACCGCTTGCTGAGAAAACAAGACCGTCTACTTTTTCCGAAATTATCGGTCAGGAAGAAGGTTTAAAAGCGTTGCGTGCAGCGCTCTGCGGTCCAAATCCGCAGCATGTAATTATATACGGTCCTCCCGGGGTAGGGAAAACAGCTGCTGCCAGGGTGGTTTTGGATGAAGCGAAGAAGAGGGAGACCTCTCCATTTGGGAAGGAAGCGAAGTTCATTGAACTAGACGCCACAACGGCGCGCTTCGATGAGCGAGGAATCGCCGATCCTTTGATTGGTTCCGTTCATGACCCGATCTACCAGGGGGCGGGCGCGATGGGAATGGCCGGCATTCCCCAACCGAAACAGGGAGCGGTAACCAAAGCGCACGGAGGTATTTTGTTTATTGATGAAATTGGTGAACTGCATCCAATTCAAATGAATAAGTTGTTAAAAGTGTTGGAAGACAGAAAAGTCTTTCTGGAAAGTGCCTATTACAGCTCCGAGGACGGAAATATCCCAAGTCATATTCACGATATTTTTCAAAATGGGCTGCCTGCCGACTTCCGTTTAATCGGTGCCACAACGCGAACGCCGCAAGAGATTCCGCCAGCTATTCGTTCGCGCTGCATGGAGATCTACTTTAGATCCTTGATCCCAGCAGAAATCGCACTAATTGTGCAGAATGCAGCGGACAAAATCCGATTTCCAATCGAGCCAGCAGCTGTTGATCTGGTGACCCGCTATGCTACCAATGGACGTGAAGCAGTGAATGTAGTGCAATTGAGTGCAGGTCTTGCGTTAACTGAACGACGAGTGCTGATCACGCAAGCTGATATCGCGTGGGTCATTCATTCTTCGCAGATTTCTCCTCGTCCGGAGAAAAAAATCCCTGCTTTTGCACAAGTGGGGGTAGTCAACGGCTTAGCGGTTTATGGACCGAATATGGGGATGCTGCTGGAAATCGAAGTCACTGCTACGAAAACAAATGGAGAGCCTGGCAAGCTGCAAGTGACTGGTATTGTGGAGGAAGAACAATTGGGCGGCGGTGCTCAAGTGACTCGCCGGAAAAGTACTGCCAGAGGATCAGTCGAAAATGTAATGACCATGCTGGAGCGTGTAATGAAGATTCCGGTGCGGGATTACGATATCCATATCAACTATCCGGGCGGAGGGCCGGTAGACGGTCCATCTGCTGGTGTTGCGATGGCTGTAGCAATTTTTTCTGCCATCACCGGCAAGCCGGTGGATCATCAGATTGCCATGACTGGAGAAGTCAGCATTCGTGGACTTATAAAGCCGGTCGGCGGCGTGGTCGCCAAAGTGGAAGCTGCAAAACAGGCAGGTGCCACTCGGGTATTTATTCCCAAAGATAATTGGCAAGACATGTTAAGTACAATCACAGGTATTGAAGTAGTGCCAATTGAACATATCCAGACTGTGATTGACCAGGCTGTTGATTATGAGTCAAGTGAGGATCGCCTACACGTGGGCACACCTGCGGGAATTTTGTCAGCAGCATCTGTACATGGGTCAGATTTTACTTTACCGCAGTAAAAGCGGGGATCTGCCGTGCGTGCTCAGGTTGCAAGCAAAAATCACACGCACGACAGATGCCCCGCTTTTCGCCTATAAAAGGAATCTCCGTGCGGGGCTCAGGTTGCAAGCAAAAATAGGACGAGTGACAATCTGTCGTGTGGGCTCAGGTTGCAAGCAAAAATCGCACGCACGACAGATGTGCCACTCGTCGGTTTTAAAGGGCTCAGTTGTGCGGGCTCAGGTTGCAAGCAAACAGTCGGGCGGCAATTGGATTGTCTCCTTTCTCTTTTGCAGGCAAAAGCCGCTCGTCGACAATCCAAGTGCCGCTGCTCAATAAGGTCTAATTAACAAAAAAGGCTGTTACCGCCGCGTGTGTGATTTTTGCTTGCAACCTGAGCGCACGCGGCGGTAACGGCCTTTTCGCAACCTGAGCGCACGCGGCGGTAACGGCCTTTTGCAACCTGAGCGCACGCGGAAACTTATGTCTTTTTTTGTTTTCTGCATTGAATTCGGGTACAATAGAATGATTAATGACGAAAGCAAGGGGTGTCTAGACTTCATGGCAACCAAACAAGCTTCACTACGAGTTTTACCGTTGCTGCCCC
>JAQBPP010000101.1 GCA_028287455.1 Bacilli bacterium
AGCAGTTTAGCCAAGCGATCATTCACGCCGCCGACTGCAATGTCCCAATTGGTATGGGCTGCAAAAACTGCAATATCATGCCGTATCAACTGCTGGATCCCTTTTTGATAAACGTCAGTGGTCAGGAGCTTTTTTAATGGCCGGTAAATCAGCGCATGATGAGAAATGACGAGATCGACCTTTTTCGTAATGGCCTCTTCAATGACGCGTGAATGCGACGCATCGAGCGCAAGCAGCACGCTCCGCACAGGCCGAGCAGGATCGCCCAGCTGCAGCCCGATGGGGTCGCCCTCCATCGCCAGAGCCGGCGGGATTAAGGTGTCCAGCAGGGTGACCAGATCAGTTAAGCTTGGAGAAACAAGCACCATAGAATTAGCCTCGCTATGTAAGAATTTTATTTGAGCTGCTGCAATAACTGGGAGAGTTCGATTTGCAGCTGCTCTAACTGTGCGCGCCGCTGCTGCACGTCTTCCGTTTGAACTGCATGCTTCAAACCCTCAAGCACTCGCCCGCAGCGCGACAGTTCCTCCTTGATGCGCATGCGCAGCAGCGGATGCTGCTCGCGCAGAAGCAAAGGACCAAACGTCGCCTCCATCGCTGTGAGCGCCTTGGAAGCCCCTTTTTCCAATCGAATCACTTCATACAATAGACCAGCATCCGCGAGCAATTGTTCGTTTGTAATGGTCCAGCCGTTGTCAGCCGCCCATAGACGGACTGCAGAAGCATTCGTATTTGGTTGAAGCACTACTGACTCTAACTCTTGCACAACCGCAGGGGATTGCTCCAGGATTGCTCGGATCGTGCCACCACCCATGCCGCATATGCTCACAGCTTGCACTTCACCTGGCCGGAGTATCGAGAGTCCGTCTCCCAGCCGGCATTGGATGCGGTCCACCAGTTCATGCTTGGTCACAGCCCGCTGGGCCGCGCGATAAGGTCCTTCCACAATCTCACCCACAATTGCGGATAATTCGGGATGTTTTAAAACCAAATAAATGGGTAAAAGCGCGTGATCGCTGCCGATATCCGCAAACCTGCCTGCTTCCGGCATCCAGTCCGCCACTTGTTTCAAACGCGGGGATAAAGCAATCATCTTTGACCGACACCCTTGCTACATGCCTTGGCTAACCTTCCCTGCAGCGGTTGTCCACCAGGCTTGAATTTTACTGCGGTACACCACAAACAAACAAATTCCAACAGCCAGCTTCAAACACAATACACTATACACGACTAAAGTGCCTCCAGATGACGTGAGCACGATCCCTTCCGGTACAAATAACGGAACAATGACAAATACGCCGGTGACTGTCGCTGCAGGGTTGCGAACGGCCGTCAACCCTTTCGTTAAAGCGAGCGCCGCTAAGCTCGGCATCAGCCATATGAGCTGTTGGGAGCCGTAATTGCGACCATATAGGGGGAATTGGTGAAACTCCCACAGAAGCCAACCTGCGACCAAAAACAGCATACTACTTAAGCAGCCAAAAACAAAACGCACCCGCGATTCTCTATTCTGCCGCAGACCAATCCCGGCGAGCGCTGCTGCAGCGAGGATCGCCACTGCGAAGTGCGCCCACTGCGGAAGGCGGTACCACGCCCAAACGCCGAAAGCAATCAGCAGCGCTGCTCCTGATGCCCAAAGATAGCGGCGGCTGACGTTTCGCGCAGGACGTGCGGCAGAGGATGCAGATTTGCCTTCCGTGTATAGGTTAACCAAAAAATCACAGTAAGCAGCCGGAAGCAGCCGATTTTTCTTCCAATATTCAATTTCAGCCAGAATAATCTCTCGCCTGTTCTGCACAGATTTTCCACCTCGCTACGCTGTTCGACATGCGGCGGGCTACTTCCTGTTCTGGTCGACCCTGGTAACTCTGTATCAACAAATAAAAAATAAAAACTGATCCCCCGAAGTGAGATCAGTTTTGCAATGTAATCTATAGTACAGGTTGCTTGACTTATTCCAGGAAGTCTTTCAACCGTTTACTTCTGCTTGGATGGCGAAGTTTTCGCAATGCCTTTGCCTCGATTTGCCTGATTCGCTCACGGGTAACGCCGAACACTTTGCCCACTTCTTCCAGCGTGCGTGTACGTCCGTCATCCAATCCGAACCGCAAACGAAGCACATTCTCTTCTCGTTCAGTGAGTGTATCGAGCACATCCTCCAGCTGTTCCTTCAGCAGTTCGTAGGCTGCTGCGTCTGCTGGTGCCAAAGCGTCCTGATCCTCAATAAAATCCCCCAGATGAGAATCGTCCTCTTCACCAATCGGCGTTTCGAGAGAAACCGGCTCTTGCGCAATTTTAAGAATTTCCCGGACTTTCTCCGGACTCATATCCATCTCAGCTGCAATCTCTTCAGCGGTGGGTTCCCGCCCTACTTCTTGCAGCAATTGTCTGCTGACACGAATTAACTTATTAATCGTTTCCACCATATGAACGGGAATCCGAATGGTTCGTGCCTGATCCGCGATCGCGCGGGTAATGGCCTGCCGGATCCACCAGGTAGCATAAGTGCTAAACTTGTATCCTTTGCGATAATCAAATTTCTCGACTGCTTTAATCAGGCCTAAATTGCCCTCTTGAATGAGATCCAGAAATAGCATACCGCGTCCAACATATCGTTTGGCAATGGAAACAACCAGGCGCAGGTTTGCTTCCGCAAGGCGTGCTTTAGCTTCTTCATCGCCTTCTTCAATGCGTTTGGCAAGCTCGATCTCACTGTCTGCAGAGAGCAGCGGCACGCGACCAATTTCCTTTAAATACATCCGCACCGGATCGTTGATTTTGATACCAGCAGGCATCGTTAAATCATGCAGGTTAAATTCCTCATCGTCTTCGCTTTGCGGACGGACTTTATCTTTCTTATCATCTTCTTCGTCATCTTCTTCGTCATCGTCATCGTCAGTAACGCCCAGTTCTGCTACTTCTTCGTCTGCCTCGTTCACAACCTCTACTCCCTGTTCGGACAGGTGATCAAAGAATTCATCCATTTGATCCGGTTCCTGATCGAAGCCGGAAAGTTTGCCCACGATATCATTGTAAGTGAGTACTCCGCGTTTTTTGCCAGCCTCGACCAGATCCCTTTTGACCTGTTCCAGCGTGATTTCATTAGCCGTTCCTGGTTCATTTGGCTTTTTTAACATGCCCGCCCCCCTCCTTCCCAGACCCCCATAAAACGCTAGGCATTCTTGTTAAGGTCAATCAATTCTTCTTGCAAGGCGTGGAATCGTTTTATGTCTCCTGCATTATGGGCTTCCTGCAGCAACGCCGGCAGTTCTCGTTTACGGTCCTGCATGGGTCTGCGATGAAGCAAATAAGTCATTGACTCTTGCAGCAGATCCGCGCGTACCGCCTGATTGTCTGAAACCGCCAGCAGGCTGGAAGCTAAACTTCGCAATTTTGGATCAGATAAATGAGTAAGAAATAATGCCGGATTTTCTTCCGCATGCTCCGCGTAAAACTGATACAAATACGCAGCTAGTGCAGCATGCTCATCCAAACTAAATTGATCGCCGGCTTGTTCCAGAACTTGTTTTGCAGCACCAGAATCAAGTAACATAGAGGTGAGCAGCCGTCGTTCATGGTGCAAAACTGGATCGGAAGCTGCCTTCGCCGTGCGGTTATAATCCGCCAGCAGGTGATTTTTAGAAGTATTCCACATCTTCGCAACCTTATCCAGCTTGGCGTCTGCTTTCCCACGCGCTTGAACAGGGACTGTAACCTCACTCTTAAGGGATTCAAGAGTGACATTAAATTCTCCTGCTAATTCTTTTAAATACGTTTCCTGTTCAATCACAGAACTCAACTGACTGATCTCTTGCACGGCTAGCTGCAGGAAACGCGCCTGCCCCTCCGGAGAAGATAACTGACTTTCTTCCCGTATTTTCTGGATTTTAAACCGTGTATCCGACACTGCGGCAGAGGAAGTCATCCGTTTAAACGCTTCGACTCCGCGGCTGCGGATAAATTCATCCGGATCCAGTTTGTCTGGCAAAACCACAATTTTGCACCTGCCGCCTGATTCCCGGATCACTTCGATCGAGCGCAAGGCCGCCCGCTGTCCCGCCTGGTCACCGTCGTAGAGCAGAATCAGCTCTTCTGCGTTGCGCCCTAACACCCTGGCCTGATCTGGAGTGAGCGCCGTACCTAATGCCGCTACCACATTGGAGATTCCGGATTGATATGCTACAATAACATCCAGATAACCTTCACAAAGTATGGCTTGGCCAGAACCCCGAATCTGCGGCCGAGCGCGATGCAGATTGTACAGGTTGCGGCCCTTCTGATACAACAGGGTTTCCGGACTGTTCAGGTATTTCGGCTCACCGGCTCCCATGATGCGGCCGCCAAATGCGATGATGCGGCCCTGACCGTCTTGAATCGGAAACATCACACGACCCCGAAACTTGTCGAACATGCGCCCTTTGCGGTTTGTGCCCAGGCCTGCGCGTTCAATTGCATCCCCTTTAAAACCTCGTCTCTCTAGAAAAGAGACCAACACATCACCCTGACCAGGGGAAAAACCCAACTGAAATAGGTCCATGGTGGCATGCTCAATCCCGCGACCTGTCAGATACGCACGTGCCTCTCTGCCCGCTTGATGGTTCAACAGCAGGTGATGATAAAATTTACCTGCCAACTCATACATCGCAAGCATTTGTCTGCGCTCACGGTTTTCTTCCGATTCCTCATCTGACACAGAACGGTCCGGAAGCGCAATGCCAGCGCGGGATGCAAGCTGCTCAAGCGTCTCTACAAACGTTAAACCCTCTGCTTTCATAACGAAAGAGAGGATGTCGCCGCCCTCTCCGCAACCGAAACAGTGAAAAAATTGCTTGTCTCTGGATACTGAGAAGGAGGGGGATTTCTCTGAATGAAAGGGGCATAACCCCATGTAAGTACGGCCAGAACGTTTCAGCTGCACATATTCAGAGATAACGTCAACGATGTCGAAATGCCCGCGGACTTGGTCCACGACCTCTTCTGAAATGCGTGTCACATGCTCCCAACTCCTACAGGAGACGTTATCTTTACTAAGTAGTATTCGCCAAAATTGGATATTCTCCTGCTGGGTGCAACGAAATCCCTCGCATTTGTACTTCTACAAAGAACAGTGTATTCCTGCTGCTCTTTTGAATAGAAGTGACACACAATTGAATTCTACACACAACGTCCCTAGTATAGACTCCCTAATGCAAAATTATTCGAAACATGGTAAAATGATACTTCCGCTCAAAAAAAGCTACTTCTGCCCGTGTTTATAGATCTCCATCACCAGTGTTGCAGTTTCTTCCACTGCACGATTCGACACGTTTATCACTGGACAACCAATTTTATTCATCAATTTTTCCGCATATTCGATTTCCTGCACGATTCGATCAAATTTCGCATAATTCGCCTCGGCCTTCAGTCCGAGCGCCTTCAGCCTTTCCTGCCGAATCAGGTTTAATTCGACAGGTGAAATGGTAAGTCCAATGATTTTTCGAGCCGGAATTTTAAACAATTCAGCCGGCGGCACAACTTCTGGCACCAGGGGAACATTTGCTACCTTGTAGCGATTATGCGCCAAGTACATGGACAAAGGGGTTTTCGATGTGCGTGAAACCCCGATTAACACCACATCGGCGCTCAACAGACCGCGCACATCCCTTGCATCATCATATTTCACTGCGAATTCAACCGCTTCAACTCGTTTGAAATATTCATCATCCATTTGATGGATTAATCCTGGCTGCAATTTCGGCCTGTGTCCGAGCACCTGATGGAACGTATCCATCATGGGGCCCAGGACATCGACCACAGGTACACCGATCGACGCCGCCACTGACAGTGCATATTCCCGCAGCTCTGGCAGCACCAAAGTAAATGCAATAAAGGCATTTTCCTCCTCAGCAGATTGAATGACTTTGTATATGACGTCCTTGGAATCCACATACGAAATTCGCCGAATATCCACTCGGCCTTCATCAAACTGACTCGCTGCAGCACGCACCACAAACTCTGCAGTCTCTCCCACCGAGTCGGAAACCACATAGACTATCGGAAGTTTTCTTTCCAACAGATTCACTCCTCTGTTAGAGGTTGTTCAAAAAGTGGCAAGAACTCCACGGCGGATTGTTTGTCCGGAATGAAAAAACCTTACTCACGTACGTTTTAGCACGCTCCGTCGGCTTTTTCATTCCGGCCTGCACACTCCTTGCGTCTTACCTTGCCACTTTTTGAACACACAACTATTAGTTTCCTCTGCATGAATTGATTTCCAACGGTACAAACTAGAAACTTAAGTATTTAAGTATAATAGTATACTCGGGGTGAATTCAACTTGTCCTGGATTGTTTATGCGTTTCTCTCCGCCTGCACAGCCGCACTCGTGGCCATCTTTGGCAAAATCGGCACACAAGACCTGGATACCAATCTCGCCACTGCTGTACGAGCAGTCATTATGGCGATTTTTACAGCAGCATTTGTCACGATTCGCGGCGGATGGCACGAAATTCATGCGTTTTCGGCCAAGGCCTGGCTGTTTATTGTCCTGGCTGGCATCAGCGGTGCCGTTTCGTGGCTCGCTTATTTCGCGGCACTGAAAACAGGTGCTGCCAGCAAAGTGGCCCCGATTGACCGTTTAAGTGTGGTAGTTACTTTGCTGCTCGCCTGGATTGTGCTGGGAGAAAAACTATCGATTACGATGGGATTTGGCATCGTTTTAATGGCAGCTGGCTCGCTTCTGATCCTAAAAGGCTAGCAGGATCCTGCGAGAACCGCTAGAATAAGGGTGTCACCAGCTTGAAACGAAAGGCGGTTTACAATGCACGTAATTCTACTGCAGTGGGGCAGGATCACCATACACTCTTATGGTACCATTGTCGCCCTTGCCATCCTGCTTGGCATTGGAGTGGCTATTTACTTTGCCAAACAAGAGGGGAAATACGCAGACCACATCTCGTCCTTGGCGATTTACGCGATCATTGGCGCGATTATCGGTGCAAGGTTTTGGGATGTGGCCTTTTTTGAATGGTACGCCTACAAGAATAATCTGGCCAGTATCTTCGCCATCTGGAACGGCGGACTCTCCATTCAGGGCGGACTGGTCGGCGGATTTATCGGCGGAGCAATCTATACCATCAAACAAAAGATTCCGTTCTGGGACATAGCTGATGTCATGGCGCCAGGCATTATCCTCGGACAAGGAGTGGGACGCATCGCCTGCTTGTTAAATGGAGACGCTTTTGGCACTCCAACCGGCGGCCAGTACGGTCTGGTCTATCCTCCAGGCACTGTCGCATATGACACATTTGGCTCTCAACCTTTGTGGCCAGCGGAAGTGTGGGAGGGACAATGGGATCTCGTCGTTCTCGCACTGCTGCTCATTCTTAAGCAGCGCAAGTGGCCCACCGGGTATGTGTTCTTATTCTATAATATCCTATACTCAATCGGCAGATTTGGACTCGAGTTTCTGCGCGGAGATTCGCCGCGTTACTCCGGGTTTACGGCGGCCCAGTGGACTTCGCTGGCCGTAATCGTGATCGCAATCGGCTGCATGTTTTACCTGAAATTCCGACCTGCTCGAACCACCGAAGCCACAAGCAAAGTCGGTCGCAAGGAATGAAACATTTTATCGCCCACTGAAGGTAAAAGGTGTACCAGCCGCAAGCGTGCGCAATGAATCGCCAACTGCGAGCGGGTACACCTTTTAAATTTAGTTGGAGTGCATTACCAGATTAATTGACTTTGAATATAGGCTTGGACTTCGGTCAGCGGCATCCGGATTTGTTCCATCGAATCCCGATCACGGACAGTGACCTGTCCATCCTGGGCGGTATCAAAATCTACTGTCACGCAGAACGGCGTGCCGATTTCATCCTGACGGCGATACCGTTTACCGATCGAACCGGCTTCATCAAACTCGCAGGGAAATGACTTGCACAAAGTCTGATACAGCTGGCCCGCTTCGTCTGACAATTTTTTCGATAAAGGAAGAATAGCCGCCTTAATAGGCGCAAGCACCGGATGGAAACCAAGTACAGTCCGAACATCACCCGCTCCGATCGTTTCTTCCCGGTAGGCATCGATTAAGAAAGCAAGCGTAACCCGATCGGCCCCAAGCGACGGCTCAATGACATACGGAACATATTTCTCATTCGTTTCCGGGTCTACATCATGGAAGTCCTCGCCGGAGTGCTGCATATGCTGGGTCAAATCGAAATTCGTTCGATCCGCGATGCCCCATAACTCACCCCAGCCGAATGGAAAACGATACTCGATGTCGGAGGTGGCATTGGAGTAATGCGATAACTCCTCTGGCGCATGATCCCGCATCCGCATGGAGGACGGCTTGATCCCCAGCGACAACAACCAATTCTGACACTCATTTTTCCAGAACTCATGCCACTGTATATCAGTGCCCGGCGCACAGAAAAATTCCAGTTCCATTTGTTCAAATTCACGCGTTCGGAATGTGAAGTTGCCTGGTGTTATTTCATTGCGAAACGATTTGCCGATTTGTCCAATGCCAAACGGCACCTTTTTCCGCATCGTTCGCTGGACATTTTTGAAATTCACGAAGATGCCTGCTGCGGTTTCCGGCCGCAAATACACTACATTGGCCGAACTCTCTGTTACCCCTTGGAACGTTTTGAACATCATGTTAAATTGACGAATTTCAGTAAAATCTTTTGCGCCGCAATCCGGACAATGAATGTCGTGTGACCGGATCAATTCCTCCATCCTGCTAAAGGGAAGACCGTCCACTACCATTTCAATGCCTTCTTTTTCCAAAGCGGCCTCAATTAACTTGTCAGCCCGATGTCTGGCCTTGCAATTGCGGCAATCGATCATCGGGTCGTTGAAGTTCTGCAAGTGGCCTGACGCCGCCCAGACCTGCGGATTCATCAAAATTGCCGCGTCAAAACCGACGTTGTACGGGGATTCCTGAATGAACTTCTTCCACCAGGCCCGCTTGACATTGTTCTTCAACTCCACACCCAAAGGTCCATAATCCCAGGTGTTGGCTAGTCCCCCATAAATATCAGAACCCGCGAACACGAAGCCGCGGTGTTTTGCCAATGCAACGATTTTATCCATGGTTGCTGCTGTTTGATCTGCCTGTGTCACTCTATTACCCCGCTAATCTATGTAGTGAATTAAATCGTATCACACTCGTCAATTGATGGTCAAATGTTCATCGAGTCGAGAAAACGACGGGAACGCAGGTGGATGCCGGCAAATTCCTCAAGCAGATACTGGAAGATTTTGCTGATCTGTGCCCTCGCTGTCTCACTGACAGCGAGGTTGCCAATTCGCTCCAGCGGTATTTTTTGAAAGGTGTAGATCAACTTGGGGAGGTTGAGGTTGGTCTCCATGACGTCCGGCTGCGCATAGCCGCACGCTTGGTGCAAAGGGCCGCCAAGCACTGGAGAGAAGTAAGGACTTTCAGACAGGGGAAGGTGACACGCTGCGCATTGCAGCCAGGCTGGCATCACACCCACGAAATCGAGCACCCTGGCCTCCAAAATACGGGCACAAAGCTGTGGATCCAGCCCGCGTTCCATGCTCTCCAAAACCCACGTCAAGAGCGCGTACAGCCCTGAGACTGGCTCCTTGTCTGGCGACACACGATCCATTAGCTCCACTGCGTAAACCGCATACGAAGTGGAAGTCAAATCACTGCGAACATTCCGATAAGTATTCAGAATGCTTCCTTGCTGTACATAAAACATTTTATGCCCATATACCTGAAAAACCGCTTGGGTAAAAGGGGTCGTACAAGCCCTTAAAGGGCTCGCGGTTTTTTTTGCACCACGAGCCATCATGCCAATTTTTCCCCATGATTCTGTTAACAAGGTGAGAATCAGATCATTCTCACCATAATCTGTCGAGCGAAGAATGAACCCCTCGACTTGCGCCATTGCCAGTTCCTCCCGCTTGAGCTGCGGACAGGCCTATTGTAATTCTTCAGCAACCGCCACTTCTTCCTGCGTATTTTGCAGCTCCTCCCGCATCAACCCATCCAGCTTCTCATATTCTTTGTATAGGAGATAAGCATCAATGGTTCCAGTAGCCTTAAAA
>JAQBPP010000127.1 GCA_028287455.1 Bacilli bacterium
GTTATCTAAATCGTTAATGGTTACCTGTGGGATGTATAATGCCTCTGGCAAATTTGCTGCCTCAGTAGGAATACCCGCGAAAAGCGGGGTGTCTGGTGCCATTCTGGCATGTGCTTTGCCGAAGCGCACAAATGACGCATCTCCGTTTTCAGAGGGATGCGGAATTGGGGTATACGGGCCAGCCATCGATGATGTGGGGAATAGTAAAGCAGGAATTGCGCTCTTGGAGCAGATCGCCGGGGAGTGGGATTTGAGCATTTTTTGAAAAGTGGACCGGGACACCGACAGCAGTCGATTTCCCAGTCCTAGGAAAGGCGAAGAATGCAAGTTTTAGTAGTTTCAAGTGTTTATTTCTACGTGCGTAAAAACCCGACACTATCAAATCAGACTGTACAATACAATCCAATTCATAAGTCGGGTGGCTGCAGCACACCTATTTAACGCATCAGTCAGCTGGTTTTGCTTAGTAGAGACTGTTCGATTTCCTCAGTAGTCGGGAAGCGGTTTTGCTCCTTATTGGAAAATACTAGCTGTTTGTTAATCGTCACCTCAAACAGACCGCCTGAAGAGGGAACGAGGGTCATTTCGCTAATGATATTGTTATGTTTTTGCAACAGATCAACCGCCAGACCGGTGGCTTTTTCCAGGAAGCTGCCTCACGAAGTACAATACTTGATTTCAACATGCTGACTCATTTTCTTTCCTCCTTAGAAGTTTTCGTTTCACCTATAGAATGGCTGATTCAGCCAGTGCTTATGCGACTCCGATTTACTTAGCTTTGCAGACAGAATTCTTCCAAGCCCCGGACAGAATTAAAGATTGAATACCACGATGCGTTCGTTAGTCATTTCTTCAATTGCGTAACGGGGGCCTTCTCTCCCCACGCCGCCAAACTCCAATTCCTGGGCTGCCCGCAGCGCCAATTGAATATCTGATGTGAACAGGCCTACTTGCAGTCCAAAACGAGTGTCATTTGCCATCCGGAACGCCTCGTTAATATCTCCAAACGGAACAATCGCAATTACGGGCGCAAACACTTCTTCACCCACCACTCTCATTTCCGGTTTCACATCGACCAAAATCGTTGGATATAGAACCGCGTCTCGCCGCTGGCCGCCGCACACCACTCTGGCGCCAGCATTTTGCGCCTCCAAGATCCATTGTTCCGCCCGCTGCGCTTCTTTCAGCGAAATCATTGGTCCAATATCGGTATCCGGATCTGCGGGGTTGCCGACCTTGAGTGATTTGGTGACTGTGGCCGCTTTTTCCACAAACAAATCATAAATCTCTTGATGCACATAGATCCGTTGAACGGATATACAGGCTTGGTCGGCATTTAAGAAACCGCGTGTTACACACAGCTCTACCGCCCGATCCAGATCCGCAACATCTTTGTGGACAATATTAGGGGAGTTATTGCCTAACCCCAGGGTGATTTTGCGAATGCCAGTGGAGTTTTTAATCTGCTGCCCCACCTGGGGACTGCCAGTGAATGTATACATGGCAATCCGGTCGTCTTCGAGCAAATATTGCCCGGTTTCATGACCGAAACCGTTCACTACATTTAAGTACCCGTTGGGAAGTCCAGCCTCAGTCAGTATGTCGGCCATCTTGCAGGAGGAGAGCGGCGTTTTCTCTGCGGGTTTTAATACAACGGCATTTCCGGCCGCCAGCGCAGGGGCTACTTTATGCGCGACCAGGTTGAACGGAAATTAAAGGGGGTGATCGCCGCTACAACACCCACAGGCACACGCACAGTGAACGCCATCTTTTGCTCACCGCCCAGTTGGCCGATCGGAATCCCTCTACCGGCAATGCGTTTTGCCTCTTCAGCAGAAGCGATAAACGTTTGAATGCCTCGGTCAATCTCGCCGCGAGCATCTTTTAATGCTTTGCCCACTTCCCGCACGATCGTCATTTGATTCCGGACAAACTAAAACCGCTGGGCGAACTTACTGATGCTCTTATGCTGACTGCTCGCCGCTGGTTCGACCACTGTAACTGTGTCTATGTGGAGTTCTTCCATTTATTGTGGATACTCCTTCAAACAGATGGATATGGCCGCCGCTCGGAACTGGAATTGCGGGTCCAGTGACTCCACTGATGAAATGGGTGTGACCATCATTCAAAGTCGTTACTGTAGAATAGTGATGGGTGTGCTGCACGCGACTAGGTGCAGGACTCGTCATTCCAGCATAATGATGGCGATGCCCTACGTCGAAAGAGGTTATGCCTGCAAAACCATGGGTATGAAGCTGTCTGCCATCCCATGTAATCAGGAAAATCTCATGTGCATGTGAATCAGACTGGTACTCTCCTGAATCATATACTACACCAGAAACTCTTTCCCAATCTGCCATTTCGATTCACTCCTAATTGAATTGTTACAATCCAATAAATTCACTGAGGAAAAGAATTGAAACCGTCATCTGTCCACACTAAAAAATCCTGCTTGTTTCAGCCGGACTTTTGGTCAATTATTAACTTACACGATCCGCCATCTTCACGGATCCAGATCTACAGATACAGGAGGGGAATCCACACCCATGAGCACGCATAGTCATGACCATTCGGATGTGTTTCATTCTCATGCCCCTGCCACGAAAATGAAACTGGCTTTTATCCTGACACTGCTCATCTTAATCGTGGAAGTCGGCGGTGGTTTTTTATCCCACAGTCTCGCACTGCTGTCAGACGCAGGACATGTGATAACCGATTTGGCTGCGATTGGACTTACCTGGTACTCCTTGGAACAATCTCACAGACCAATATCGGAAACGATGACCTACGGTTACCATCGATCGGGTATTCTCGCTGCTCTTATTAACTCCGTAACGCTTATCGTGATCTCACTCATCATACTGGTAGTGGCATATCGACGTTTTCAAACACCAGAACCTGCCGGCGGGGTCTGGATGTTCGTCAGCCCTTTGATTGGACTCATTTTAAATCTGTATATGGGTTTAGGAATGCGCAACGACAACAATATCAACATCAAAAGCGCGGTTCTGCACATGCTTGGAGATGCTGCGGCATCTGCCGCCGTCATTGTAGGTGCCATTACGATCTATTTTACAGGGTGGTACATCGTTGACCCCATTCTCAGCGTGTTGATTTCGTTGTTAATCTTGTTTGGTGCTGTTGGGATCGTAAGGCAAACGGTTAACATCCTGATGGAAGCGACGCCAAAAGGGATTGAAATTCAGCAAGTGGCGGAGAAGATCCGCACGGTTCAAGGAGTTTTTGATGTTCACGATCTGCATGTTTGGAGCATTTCGAGCGGCAAGCATGCATTGTCCTGCCATATCGTGCTGGATGGTCAGTTGACGATTCATGACAGTCAGGCAGTATTGCGGGAGATTGAACATCAACTGAATCATTTAGGCATTGGTCACGTCACCATTCAAACGGAGGACGCCGATCACCCGCATGAAAATTCAGTGCTGTGCAATCCGGGTGAAGAACATCACCACCATTAACGTAAGCTATGCACAAAGTAAAAAGCACCTTGCCAGCAAGGTGCTTTTTACTGTAATTTTTACAAAATACTTTCTCCGTGTGCAGAATAAACCTGCACCCTGGACATACGGATTGCATTACTGACTGAATTTTGATGTCCCACGATGCGCACATACCTGCCAGTGACTGGTTCCCACGCAAATCGCTCAGTCTCAGTTGCATGCGCGCTGCTTTCGCAGCTGGCCGCAGGAGTCCAATCCAATCCGTTGGCCGATACTTCCACGTCAAACGAATACTTGGCTGATTCCTCCTGCCCAAATGCAATCCCCACGCCGCTAACAGCATAATTGCTGCCTAAGTCATAGCGAATCCACTGTCCATCGCCAAACGCCGCCCACAACAAGCCCGCGTCATCATTTAGCGTATTCGCTGGAATCTTCCCATGCGTGCGCCCTTGTGGCGGAATGGTCATGTATTTTTCGAAACTGCTTGCGACTGCTTTGAACAGATCGAATGTCTCGTTGATAACCATCTTGTCTGTAAATGAGGCAGTATCTGCAGCATCATCAGTTAGAATCAATAGACCGCGCTCATCCTGCAGCAAGCTTTTTCCAAAGAGGGCAGCGAATTCTGCTGCCGGCAGGTACAAACTGCCGTGAACAGTCTGTGGTTGACAACTGAAGGTCTCTGCGTGTGCTGATTGAACTACCCTGCAGCCCTCAGGGCTGATGGTCACTTCCGTTTGGTCTTGCACCACTCGAATTTCTACCTCCGAAGTACCGGTCGTTACCTTCAGCCCCAGCTTTTCTGCTGTGGCACGAACAGGGAGCAGCAGCGTTCCGCTTTGATCAAGCGGACAAACGTCTCGTTTTTGCACATCCAACTTGGTTCTCATGTTCTGTACAAACACATCGCTGCTGCCTGCACAGAACACCCATACATTGCCATTTGCTTCCCATGGCACGGCTTCTACTGCAGCAAACTGATCGCGCGGTTGGAAGAGAGGCTCCCCTTCCTGCCGCATCTGCTTCACCCATTCCGGACCTGCATGCTCTGCCATTAAAGGGCAGGCAGAAGGCAGTTTCAACTCTGGCTCCTGTTCCAGGTAAACGATTCCCGCCGGCAAAGAAGCCTCTTTCGTTTGGGTAAACACCTGATTGTTGTCAAATCGGTTAGCAGAAAACACAATGTCCATCACCGCAGGATCCTGCTCCACGATTTTTATCACTGTGCCGTGGTTTTTCACGACAACATTGTCTGACAGCTCATTGTCCTCCGGCAGCAAAATCCGTTGTTTCGAAGGCCAACTCGACTTATATCCAATCCCAATATCAAGATCAATGCCCTCATTATGAACCATGAAGTTCCCTGTGATCGTATTATGCATAGACGCATTGTACATAGGCACGCGTCCAAGCGGCGTGCCTTCTCTCAGCACTGGCTGCCATTGGTCAGTCAGCGCCATATCGATATACTCACCTGACATTATACTGATCGCAAAACCCTGCAGTCCGGACAGGTAATTGCCCGAAACGACATTATCTTCGCCTGTAATTCGAATTCCTTTCGTTCCGCCTACGTTGCCGCCGATAAAAGAATTGCCCTCGACCACTGTATTGTGGCCGCTGCGAATGACCAACCCACCGATCGAATCTTTAAACGTATTGTTACGAACAATGTCGTGGTTGGATTTTAACGAGATGATTTCTTCACATTCCCCGTCGGCACGCTCAAAGAGATTCTCCTCAATCACGACATGCTCTCCGCCTGCGATGCCCGGTTCCCCGTCGCTGCCAATGCCCATCACCTGAATAATCTCCAGACCATTAATGCCATACGCCGGGATGTCTACAAAGTAGTTGTGATCGATTTGGTCCCTCTGCCTGCGAACTCCAGTTGGATGTCGTTCCAGATCCCATTTTGAAGCGTAATGATGTCGCCTGGCTC
>JAQBPP010000147.1 GCA_028287455.1 Bacilli bacterium
GTCCACAATGATCGCAATGCCACGCAGGAATGCGATGTCCCCACCACAGTTGGCGGGAAATGCACCAATCCCGCACATTTTCAATCCAGTTCAGATAGATTTTTTCAAAGCGGTCTGGCACAAACCGCACCGCATCGTCCGTTTTTTGCAGCTGAATGGCGCGCTCTGCCAAAGGAGCCATTTTTACAAACCATTGGGTGGATAAAAAAGGTTCAACCACCGCTCCGCTGCGCTCACTATGACCAACCATATGAACATGCTCATCAATTTGGAACAGAATCCCTTGTTCCTGCAAATCGGCCACCAGCTTTTTCCGGCAGTCGAACCGGTCCAATCCGGCATAAGGGCCCGCCTGTTCATTCATAGTGGCAGTTTCATCCATGACGGTGATCATTTCCAGACTGTGACGCGTACCCACTTCGAAGTCATTCGGATCATGCGCTGGCGTAATTTTCACTGCGCCGCTGCCGAATTCAGGATCGACATAGCTGTCTGCAACGATGGGAATGAGTCGACCAGTAATTGGCAGTTTCACGAGCTTGCCAACGTACGCCTGATAACGCTCATCATCTGGATGAACAGCGACAGCAGTATCACCGAGCATCGTTTCCGGCCGAGTTGTCGCCACAACAATGGAATCTGCGCTGTCTGCGAGCGGATAGCGCAGATGATAAAGGGCCCCTGTAATCTCCTTGTGTTCCACTTCAATATCAGACAATGCGGTTCTGGCGGCTGGATCCCAATTGATGATGCGTTTACCACGGTAAATCAGGCCCTTGTTGTACAAGTCAACAAATACCTTCCGTACAGCCTGTGACAGCCCTTCGTCCATCGTAAATCGTTCGCGCGAATAATCGAGTGCAAAACCTAACGTTCTCCACTGCGAACGAATGACCGAAGCGTAGTGATCCTTCCATTCCCAAACCATGTCCAGAAAACGTTCACGGCCTAAATCAAAACGGCTGATGCCGTCCGTCCGCAGCGTTCCTTCTACGCGCGCTTGTGTGGCAATGCCGGCATGGTCCATACCTGGAAGCCAGAGTACTGCATAGCCATGCATTCTTTTATATCTGCTCAGCACGTCCTGCAGCGTGAAATCCAGCGCGTGCCCCATGTGCAATACCCCTGTAACGTTTGGTGGCGGAATGACCATGCTGAAAGAAGGTTTGGATGCATCTTCATCCGCCTGGAAAAATCCGGATTTTTCCCACCATTCATAGAGCCTTCTTTCAACTGCTTTCGGTTCATAAGTAGTCGACAATTCCAACCGATTTTCTGACATCTTGCACATTCTCTCCTTCTTCGATCAGGCTCCAGATCAATAAAAATACCCCTTCATCCCTAAGGACGAAAGAGGCACTCTTCCGCGGTTCCACCTTACTTCGCAGCAAATTCAATCGACCGTTTCCACTCATCCATTTACTGCACGCTTCATGAAGATAACGGAATTCACCGGCCACTCTTACACTAGTTGGTTCAGAAGGCGGCTTGAAGGCGACATTCCCTGTACTCGCTCAGAAGTCTTCCACCCTGACAACTTCTTCTCTGTTGGAGTTCGAACAGGTACTCTTCCTCTGCATAGCCGTTGAAGGTATTTTTAGTTAAATTTACTATAGGGGTAATGCGCGGCATTGTCAAATAAAAATCTTTACAACAACTGATTCCCTTTATATAATCAAACTTACTTAATCCGATATTATTACTTGGCTTTAAGTGAACACTGTATTTTAGGGGTCTGATCGATGTGAGTGTAGAAATAGCAGTTATGGGATTAATAGTAGGGTGTCTGGTTGGTTTAACAGGAGTTGGAGGCGCAGCGCTGCTTACACCTGTGCTGATTTTAATGGGAATTCACCCGTCGATCGCAGTCGGCACCGATCTTACGTACAATTCTATTACCAAATTATTTGGCGCGGCGCAGCATTGGCGCCAGAAAACAATCAATTTTAAGTTAGTGAAGTATCTGGCAATCGGCAGCATTCCCAGTTCCGCTTTGGCCATCGGAATTCTCCATTTTTCAAACGTCTTGAATCAAAATCGCGAAGTCATCATCAAACATACACTTGGTTATATCCTGGTATTTGTATCAGTCTCCATCATAGGACGAATCTTCTTCGATAAGAAGCTTCGTGCAAACAATTGGCAAGACAGACCCATCCAGGACAAAAGGCTGCTCACCATTCTGATCGGTGTGGTATTTGGACTCATTGTGGGTTTGACATCGCTTGGCTCCGGCTCACTGTTTGCTGTAGCTATGTTGTACTTATACAGATTGACAGCATCGGAACTGGTTGGAACTGATATTGCGCATGCCTTCCTGCTGGTGACTGTGTCCAGTCTCCTGCAAGCAAGCTTCGGCAATGTCAATTATACCCTGGTCGGCAATCTCCTGATTGGTTCCATTCCCGGCGTTCTCGTCGGCAGTTCATTATCCGCTAAAATCCCAGCGAACCCTTTACGAACTGTAATTGCAGTGGTGATCATGATTAGTGGAATCAAATTGATCTAACCTCTTTGCCTATCGCTGCATACGATATATAAGCAGTAGAACCTGGGTCAGAAGGGGTCTTGATCATGAGATTCTTTTTTTATATAGCGCGGCTGGTGAAGATCGTCTTACTGTTCGCCATCACTCTGCTGTTCATCCGCGCTGTCGTGTTTCCTACAGCACTTGATTTGCTGGTTTTGTTGTTGTTGCTGTTCGTTCTGTTTGTGATGTTTTTGTCGCGTCCTTTATAAAGTGGTCTTGATCAGTGACGATCTGTTTGCCACTGCGGATCATGAAACTGGATGGTGGAAGCCGTTGGATCAGCAGGCGCCTGATCCGGTCGGTCAGGCCGCATCGTATGGGATAGCTGTTCACTTCGCTGCGCTGCTGACACCGCTCGCTCTGCTTGTGCAAGAGCCTGATTGACATCAGTGGACCAATCCAGGCCTTGAAAAAAGCCCGCTTGAAATGAGGAACTTTCAAAATCGTCAAGCTCGTCTTCACCCCCATCCACTTGCAGTTCATATGCGAAATCAGGCGCCGCCAAATCCAGTGCGTACTTATCGATAAGGAATTGAACGAATTCCTCACGTCCCTCCTCATCGATCAGTGCTTTTTGAAATTCAATGCAGAATCTTTCCACTTCCCAACTTCTGCTTTGTTCAAAATAATACTGAATGATTGCGAGCGGTCTGACTGGAAAACAGAGATAAAGCGCGAGCCCGTGCAGATCAAGACGTGTTAACTCACGAATCTCTGTATAGGAATCGATCAGTGCTTTTCCCACCTGGAAATCCCAATCATATCGCGGCAAATAGCGCGACAGCAAACAGCCAAGGTCTTCCGTTGGAATTCCTTGGTGCAGATGCGCGAAGTCTACTAAAGAAACGCGGTCTCCTTCCAGCAGGATGTTCTGCCGGTGAAACGAACCATGGCACAGCAGGTGAGCATCTCTCGCCCCTAGTAAGATGCGTCTGTAATACTCTGTGTTTGCAAGAGTTCCAGCGTGTTCCA
>JAQBPP010000190.1 GCA_028287455.1 Bacilli bacterium
CTGAGATCCAGTTAGACAAAGGTTATATTCAGGTAGATGCCGCGATGCGTACGAATGAACCAAACATCTTTGCCATTGGTGACGTTATTGGTGGATTGCAGTTGGCACATGTAGCAAGTCTGGAAGGAATCGTTGCGGTGGAAACGATAGCCGGTCAAACTGCGCGTGAAATTCGGTATGAACAGGTGCCGCGTTGTACCTATACCCGTCCGGAAGTGGCCTCCGTGGGCATTTCAGAGAGGGAAGCACGCGAACGCGGCCATCAGGTCAAAACAGGCAAATTTTCCTTTCGAGTCAATGGGAAGGCATTGGTAAACGGCGATCCGGAAGGCTTTGTAAAAATGATTTCGGATGCAGAGACCGGAGACTTATTGGGCGTACATCTAATTGGCGCGCATGCAACCGACCTGATCTCAGAGGCTGCTCTGGCGCAAGTGCTGAACGCCTCAGCCTGGGAAATTAGCCAAACCATACATCCGCACCCTACTTTATCCGAAGTCATTGGGGAAGCGGCGCTTGCTGTTGAAGGACGAGCTATTCATAGTTAGGGGGAGACGATATGGCAGCAAAGCATGAGGAATTAGGACTGTCTGCTGAGCAATTGCTTGAAATGTACCAGTATATGTTGTCTGCGCGTATGACTGACGAGCGCATGACGCTTTTGCAGCGATCAGGGAAAATCAATTTTACTGTGTCCTGCCAGGGGCAAGAGGCTGCACAAGTGGGTGCTGCTTTTGCAATGGACACGGCTATTGATTGGCTCGCTCCTTATTACCGCGATATTGGTTTGGTCTTGCGATTTGGCCATACGCTGACAGATTTAATGTACTCTGTCTTTGCCAGAGAGGAAGATCCGAATTCGGGCGGCAGGCAATTGCCCGGTCATTTCGGTGGCAAAAAATATCGAACCATTACAGGATCCTCTCCTGTTGGCACGCAGCTTCCGCATGCTGTCGGCTTTGCGCTTGCGGCGAAAATGCGCGGTGAGCAATCGGTTGTGCTGACGACACTTGGGGAAGGGGCCACGAATCAGGGCGACTTCCATGAAGGGTGCAATTTTGCGGGTGTACATAAATTGCCTGTGATTTTCTTCTGCGAAAACAATCAATATGCCATTTCGGTTTCTCTGAAGATGCAATTAGGCTGTGAAAATGTAGCAGACCGCGGGGTCGCTTACGGATTCCCCGGAGTAATTGCAGATGGTATGGATGTGCTGGACGTTTATCGCGTCTGCAAAGAGGCAGTCACACGCGCAAGAGCCGGCGAAGGACCTACGTTAATCGAAGCCAAAACCTATCGCCTCAAACCTCATACCTCTGATGATGACGACATGCGATACCGAACAAAAGAAGAAGTAGAAGAGGCGAAGAAACGCGATCCTATTCTGGTGTTTCGCACTTACCTTGCGGAGCATGGCATTTTGACCCCGTTTCTGGAGGAGTCGATCAAGAAGCAAATTGAGATCGGGTTGGATGAAGCAACCGCGGCAGCAGAACAGGCAGCTTTCGCTCCGCCGGAATCGGCAGAACGCTTTGTCTACGCTGAGCAATAGGAGGAGACCCAGTGGCAATACGTACATATATCCAGGCAATTACAGATGCGCTTGATGTGGAAATGGCGCTTGATGACTCCGTGTTCATCCTAGGTGAAGATGTCGGCAAGCGCGGCGGCGTATTTTCCGCCACCGCTGGCTTGATTGAAAAATATGGGGAGGAGCGCGTGCTGGATACACCGCTGTCAGAATCTGCCATCGTAGGCGTCGCCATTGGAGCCTCGATGGCGGGACTCAAACCTGTGGCCGAAATTCAGTTTGCGGACTTTATTTTTCCCGCTTATAACCAAATTGTGTCGGAAGCAGCGCGCATCCGTTATCGTTCGAACAACGATTGGAACTGCCCGGTTACCATTCGTGCACCCTATGGCGGAGGAGTCCACGGCGCTTTGTACCATTCTCAATCTGTGGAAGCACTGTTCTATCACGTGCCAGGTTTAAAAATAGTCACGCCTTCCACTCCTTACGAGGCAAAAGGGTTGTTGATTGCTGCGATTCGCGATCCGGATCCCGTGTTGTTTCTGGAACATAAGAAGTGCTACCGTCTGGTCAAAGGGGAAGTGCCGGATGACGACTATACTCTGCCGATCGGCAAGGCCAACGTCAAACGCGAAGGGGATGACATTACCGTCTTCACCTATGGATTAATGACGCATTATTGTTTGGAAGCGGCTGATGTGTTGGCCAAAGACGGCATATCCGTACACTTAGTCGACCTGGTTTCGATTCGTCCGATGGATCAGCAGGCGATTGTGGAAGCGGCTGAACGGACAGGCAAAGTGTTGATTGTACACGAGGACAACAAGTTTGGCGGCGTGGGTGCGGAAATCAGCGCCATTATCGCAGAAGAATGCTTGTTCAGTTTGGATGCGCCGATTCGCAGACTGTGCGGGCCGGAAATTCCTGCGATGCCTTTTAGTCCTCCGCTGGAGAAGTACTATCTGCTGTCAGCCAGCAAAATTGCGGAATCGATGCGGGAATTAGCGCGGTATTAATGCCAATGGATGAACCCAAAGGATGTGAAGATGTGAGTGAAGTGAAAATGCCACAATTGGGGGAAACCGTCGTTGAGGGAACAGTTGGACGATGGCTCAAGCAAATTGGTGACCCGGTGGAGAAGTATGAAGCGTTGTGCGAAGTGGTTACTGACAAAGTGAATGCGGAGATTCCATCCGACTTTAAAGGAGTTTTAACAGAAATTCTTGTTGCAGAAGGAACGACAGTACCTGTGGGAACCCCGATTTGCGTGATTCAGGAGGCAGCTGTCAGCTCTGAAACTCAAGCGGCCAAACAGGATTCGCCGCGTTTTTCTCCGGCAGTCTTGCAGCTGCTGCAGAAGTACCGGCTGGACCCGGCGTTAATCGAGGGGACAGGCATCAATGGCCGCATCACGCGCAAAGATGTGATGGATTATGTAGAAGCCGCCTCTAAAATTACTGCTGTGAGTTCGACCTTGTCGGAAAATGCTGGCGGAGCACCCGCAGAGGCTGCTGAAACTGCAACTGGTGCCAGATCCGGAACTGTTCAATCAAACGGTGTGATTCCGGACACCACTCTGTCAGTGGATGCCAACCAGCAGTATCCAGTACACTCCGATACTGTGATTGCGGTAAGTCCTGTGCGGCGGACGATCGCCAAACGCATGCTGGAATCCAAGCAGCAAGTCCCACATGCCTGGATGATGGTGGAAGTCGATGTCACTGCGCTCGCCCGTTTTCGGGATAAAGCAAAAGAAGAGTTTCAACGCAAAGAGGGCGTGCCGTTAACCTACTTGCCGTTTTTTATTAAAGCGATCGTGGAATCCATTAAAGAATTCCCAATCTTAAATTCCTCCTGGGCAGAAGATACCATTATCATCAAAAACGACATAAATGTTTCGATTGCCGTTGCTGCTGGCGATGCCTTATATGTCCCAGTCATTCATAAAGCAGATCGCCAAAGCATTGCAGGTCTGGCGCATTCCATTTCGGAGCTGGCTTTTAAGGCGCGCAACGGAAGACTAACGCCTGCTGAAGTACAAGGAGGCACCTTCACGATCAATAACACGGGTGCTTTTGGCTCGATCCAATCCGTGCCGATCATCAATACACCTCAAGCAGCGATTTTGACTGTCGAGTCCATTGTCCGTCGTCCAGTGGTCATTGAAAGCGATGCAATTGCGATTCGTTCCATTGTCAACCTTTGCTTGTCGCTCGATCATCGCGTGTTGGACGGTTTGGTTTGCGGCCGGTTTATGGCTGCGGTTAAAGGTCGTTTGGAAACAATGGGGACTCAGGAAGTGAACGTGTACTAAAGCAGCAGCTCATTTGCTGTGTGAGCACGTGGAAAGGGATCTGAATATGCAAAACAACCACGCGGCAGCAGGAATTGCCAGTGATTCTATGAAACGTCCGGATTGGCTGAAAATCCGGGTCAACACGGGTGAAAACTACCAGGAACTCAAGCAGTTGATGCGCAGCCAAACCCTGCACACGGTATGTGAAGAAGCACGGTGTCCAAACATTTACGAATGTTGGCAGAACCGAACGGCCACTTTTATGATCTTAGGTGCAATTTGTACACGTGCCTGCCGATTTTGTGCGGTCACTTCAGGACGGCCAACCGAACTGGATCTGGCGGAACCGGAACGTGTGGCCGACTCGGTGGAGGCGATGGAACTGAGGCATGTGGTGGTGACTTCGGTTGCCCGCGACGACCTCACTGACGGGGGCGCGTCTGTGTTTGCCGCCACGATTCGGGCGATTCGGGTGAAGCGGCCCACTTGTTCCGTCGAAGTGTTAATCCCTGATTTTATGGGGGATCTGTCTGCATTGGAAACGGTCATGAAAGCAGATCCTGACATTCTTAATCATAACGTGGAAACTGTCCGCAGGTTGTCTGATAAGGTTCGTTCGAAGGCCAAATACGACCGCTCGCTGGAACTGCTGCAGCGTGCAAAATCGATCAATGCCAGCATTCCCAGCAAATCCAGCGTCATGCTGGGTGTTGGCGAAACTGAGGCTGAAGTAGTAGAGACGATGCAAGATTTGCGCGCAGTAAATGTGGATATTCTTACGCTGGGTCAATACTTGCAGCCAACACCCAATCATTTGCGGATTGAAAAATACTGGACTCCAGACGAGTTTGCAAACTTCAAGCAGCAGGGAATCGCACTCGGTTTTAAACATGTGGAATCTGGACCGCTAGTGCGCTCTTCCTACCATGCACATGAACAAGTGCAGGAGGTCAGGACCCATGACAGAACGTAACACAGGTCTTGCCCACGCCCGTCCGCAAATTTCTTGCAGCTTTTGCGGCCAGATGTCCTATCAGGATGGACTGGACCTGCAGCGGCAGGCCATTGAACAAGTAAGGGTCGGAGCAAATTCTGCACTTTATCTGCTGGAGCATACACCAGTTATCACGATCGGACGTCAAGGACTTCTGGAGCATATTCTGGCAGAACCTGTGCATCTGCAAGGACTCGGAGTACAGGTTTTTCACGTGGATCGCGGCGGTGATGTCACGTTTCATGGACCGGGTCAGCTGGTGGCGTATCCCATTTTTGATTTGGCTCCCTGGCAGCACGACCTGCACAGGTACGTACGGAATTTGGAGGAAGTTGTGATTCGTCTGCTTGCATCATTCGGCATACGCGCTCACCGGGCGAAGGATCTGCCTGGGGTGTGGCTGGGCACGAAAAAAATCTGTGCAATCGGGGCCAAAGCAAACCGGTATTTAGGTGCAAAGGGATATATCATGTCGCATGGGCTTGCCCTCAATGTGAACGTTGATCTGTCTTATTTTTCACTGATCGTTCCCTGCGGACTGGCAGACAAGTCAGTCACCTCCATGCAGCAGGAACTAGGCGCCGGGCTGCCTTTGTGGGAGGTTGCGGAGCAAATGGCGCACCAATTTCAGGAGATTTTTCAGGTGGAACTCTTGCAAGATCGATGCGATAATGAGAACATATAAGAAAAACGTCTAACGAAATAGTCACTTTCGTCGTTAATCAGTCCACTTCGTCAGGAGGTGGGCTTCTTTATGAAAAACAGAGAACGCCTGGAAGCTAGCGTAAAGGAGGTGCAAGGAAGTGCCTGATCATGACAGAAAACAAGACGGGTTGAATAAAGCGGAACGGTCAACAGAGCGCCACCCGCAGCGACAGGCCAAATTTTCCACCTCCAGCGGACTGGAAGTAAAACCGCTGTACACGCCAGAGGATGGCATTGAGTCCGAAGCTGAGTACGAGCAAAAGCTGGGTTACCCTGGTGAATATCCTTATACACGCGGGGTTCAACCCACCATGTATCGGGGACGGCTCTGGACGATGCGCCAATATGCCGGTTTTGGATCTGCGGAAGAGACCAATGAGCGCTTCCGGTTTCTGCTCGCGCAAGGACAAACCGGGCTGTCAGTTGCGTTTGATTTACCGACACAAATTGGCTATGATTCTGACGACTTGATGGCAGCAGGAGAGGTCGGCAAGGTTGGAGTAGCAATTGATTCGCTTGAAGATATGGAAGCGCTGCTCGCAGGCATTCCGCTGGATCGCGTTTCCACTTCCATGACAATCAACGCCTCGGCGATTGTTCTCTTGGCCATGTATATTGTGGCAGCAGAGAAACAAGGCATTTCAGCAAATCAACTATCCGGTACGATTCAAAATGATATTCTAAAGGAATATGTCGCGCGCGGCACCTATATTTACCCTCCTAAACCTTCCATGCGGTTGATTACTGATATCTTCGCGTATTGCAGCAAGAAAGTACCGAATTGGAACACCATCTCGATCTCTGGCTATCATATTCGAGAGGCGGGCTCCACTGCAGTTCAGGAGATTGCGTTTACATTGTCAAATGCGATTGCGTATGTGACTGCCGCACTGGAGCAGGGGCTTGCGATTGATCAATTTGCGCCACGCCTGTCGTTTTTCTTTAACGCTCATAATCATTTCTTCGAAGAAATTGCAAAATTTCGTGCGGCCAGACGAATCTGGTCCCACGTGATGCGCGAGCGGTTTGGCGCAAAAGATCCCAAATCTTTAGCTCTGCGTTTCCATACGCAAACGGCAGGATCCACGTTGACCGCACAACAACCGGACAACAATATCGTAAGGGTTGCGCTTCAGGCGCTCATGGCGGTGCTTGGTGGAACTCAATCGCTGCATACAAACGGCAGGGATGAAGCACTCGCGTTGCCCACGGAGGAATCCGCTCGAATTGCGCTGCGGACACAGCAAATTATTGCCTATGAGAGCGGGGCGGCCGACGCGATTGACCCGCTTGGTGGTTCCTATTACATAGAGGCTTTGACAGACGAGATCGAACGTGCTGCAAGAGAATATATGGATCAGATCGATCAACTGGGCGGAGCGGTGGAAGCGATTGAACAAGGCTTTATGCAGCGAGAGATTCACGCGGCCGCGTATGAAGAACAGCGGGCCATTGAAGCCGGCCGGCGAATCGTAGTTGGGGTGAACAAATTTCAACTTGAAAATGAACCCACTCCTCACTTAATGCGGTTGAATCCAAAACTCGGTGAAATCCAAACAGTGAAACTCGCAAGACTCCGCGCCGCGAGGGATCAGTCTGCGGTAGACGCAGTGCTGCAGCAATTGGAGCAGGCGGCACAAGGCACAGAGAATATGATGCCTTACATATTGGATGCTGTGAGAGCGTACGCAACGCTTGGTGAGATCTGCAATACCCTGCGTGGGGTGTTTGGCGAATACAGACCGTCCAATTTTTAACAGAAAAGAAATTATCGAAATTTGGTGGGATCAATACTTAAGGAGGGAACAGGGTGCAGCAAGAACTGGCGGGACAAAAAATTCGCGTGCTGATCGCTAAGCCGGGCCTCGATGGCCATGACCGCGGGGCGCTGATCATTGCACAGGGGCTGCGTGACGCGGGGATGGAAGTGATTTACACAGGTCTCAGACAGTCTCCTCAGCAAATTGTGGCGGCAGCAATTCAGGAGGATGTAGCTTGCATTGGCTTATCCTCACTTTCAGGTGCGCATATGGCTCTATTTCCAGAAGTCGTGCGTCTGCTGCGAGCAGAAGGAATTGACGATATCTTCGTGATCGGCGGCGGCATTATTCCTCAGGATGATATTCAGGCATTAAAAGAGGCTGGCGTGGAAGAATTGTTTACGCCTGGTACGCCCATGTCAGACATTGCGGATTATATCAAAAGGAAAGTAGGCAGCCCCATCGAATGATTAAGCTAACCAAATTGGATCATATTGGCATCGCTGTGCGCTCCATTGAGGATGCGCTGCCTTTGTATACAGGGTTGTTTACGCTCTCTGTCCAGCACGAGGAGATAATTGAGGAGCAAGGGGTGCGGTCTGTATTTCTGCCGGTGGGCGGCAACCTGATTGAACTGCTTGAACCAACGAATGCGCAGAGTCCGATTGCCAGGTTTTTGGACAAACGTGGGCAAGGAATCCATCACATGGCCTATCTGGTGGAAGATCTCGAGCAGTCAATTGCTGCTGCCAAAGCAGATGGATATCGCTTGATTGATGAAACTCCCAGAACGGGTGGGCATGGGAAGCGAATCGCCTTTTTGCACCCATCAACCACAAGTGGAGTATTAATCGAGTTTTGTGAGCATCATGTCACCTGAAGGGGTCGGTACAGTGCACAGTAAGTTGCGGGAAATGGAAGAACGAAGGCGCAAGGTGGAAATGGGCGGCGGAGACAAGCGAATTGCGCAGCAGCACGACCGCGGCAAGTTTACCGCGCGCGAACGGATTGACATGCTCGTGGATCCCGGCACATTTCGGGAACTGGGTCCTTTTATCGAACATCGCGGCACTCATTTTGGCATGACTGAAATGGAAGCGCCTGGAGAAGGCGTCGTGACTGGTTGGGGAAAGGTGAATGGTCGATTAATTTATTTATTCGCCCAGGATTTCACTGTGTTTGGAGGCGCCTTGGGCGAAATGCACGCGCAGAAGATCTGTCAGATCATGGATCTGGCGGCGAAAAATGGAGCACCGATTATCGGGTTAAACGACTCCGGCGGTGCGCGAATTCAAGAGGGTGTAGTATCTCTTGATGGTTATGGGCATATTTTTTACCGTAATTCGATTTATTCGGGCGTGGTGCCGCAGTTGTCTGTGATCATGGGGCCGTGCGCGGGAGGCGCTGTCTATTCGCCTGCCATCACAGATTTTATTTTTATGGTGGAAGGCACGTCGCAGATGTTTATCACAGGTCCGAAGGTGATTGAATCAGTCACAGGTGAAAAAATTACCGCAGCTGAGCTGGGCGGGGCAAAAGTGCAATCCAGCATTTCTGGAGTGGCCCATTTTACAGCTCCTGCGGAAGAAGAGTGTCTGCTGCAAGTGAGGCGTTTGCTGTCTTTTTTACCCCAAAGCAATAGCGAACACCCGCCAATTCAAGCTACTGGTGACTTTAGGGAATACATAGAAGAGCTGGGAGATGTGGTCCCAGTGGACAGTACCAAGGTTTATGACGTCCGTGATGTGATTCATTTGTTGGTGGATGAACGGGATTTCATGGAAGTCCAAAGCACTTTTGCCAGAAACGCAGTGGTTGGTTTCGCACGCATTGGCGGCAGGCCGCTCGGCATTATAGCCAATCAGCCGAAGTATTTGGCGGGCGGACTGGATATTGACTCATGCGACAAAATTGCCCGCTTTATCCAATTTTGTGATTCGTTTCATCTCCCTTTGTTGACACTGGAAGATGTGACCGGATTCATTCCAGGCGTTATGCAGGAACACCGCGGCATTATCAGACACGGAGCAAAAATCCTGTATGCTTATTCAGAAGCCACCGTACCGAAGATCACCATCATTTTGCGCAAAGCGTACGGCGGTGCCTACGTTGCGATGAACTCCAAGTCGATTGGAGCGGATCTGGTCTACGCTTGGCCGACTGCAGAAGTCGCGGTTATGGGGCCTGAAGGCGCGGCCAACATCATTTTTGCAAAAGAGATTGAGGGCAGCGCAAACCCGGCAGAATCAAGAGCCAACAAAATTGCAGAGTATAAGGAGAAATTTGCAAATCCATATGTGGCAGCTGCTGCAGGCATGATCGATGATGTCATCGACCCACGGGAAACGAGAGTGAAATTAATCGAGGCGCTGGAAATGCTGCAAACAAAACGGGAAACTCGCCCGTCGAAAAAACATGGCAATATTCCTTTGTAAGGGGAGGTACTTTCATGATTGAAGTCAATCGGCAGCGGCTAATCCAGGAGTTTATGGAATTGGTCCAAATCGATTCTGAATCGAAACAGGAGCGCAGCATGGCGGATCGGATCAGGCAAACGCTCGAACCTCTGGGCGTAGTGTTTGAAGAAGATGATGCGGGTACAAAACTTGGCGGCTCAACTGGCAATTTAATCGGCCGACTGCCGGGAACAATCGACAAACCCGCTATTCTGTTCACCTGCCATATGGATACGGTGGCACCTGGCAAAGGTGTTAAGCCGATTCGACTCGAGGATCGCATTACCTCAGACGGAACGACAGTGCTAGGTTCTGACGATAAAGCAGGAGTCACAGCGTTAATAGAGATGGTGCGGGTGATCAAGGAACAACAGCTCGATCATGGTCCACTTGTGCTGCTGTTTACGATTTGTGAGGAGATCGGACTAATGGGCTCGCGTTCATTGGATCCGTCCGTAGTAGAAGGCATCGCTTACGGATTTGCATTCGATTCTAATGGACCCATTGGTGATATTGTAACGCAAGCGCCTGCTCAGAATCGCATCGAAGTGGTCGTACATGGAAAAAAAGCGCATGCCGGGGTGAATCCAGAAGCTGGAATCAGTGCGATTCAGGTTGCTGCACACGCCATTTCCAAAATGAAGCTGGGCCGGGTGGACAATGAGACAACCGCGAATATCGGAATTATTGGCGGAGGTGTGCCGCCGGCAACCAATATCGTCATTGACCGGGTGGAAGTGGTCGCGGAGGCACGCAGTTCAAACCTGAACAAGTTAGAAGAGCAAACGGTACATATGCGGGAGTGCTTCGAGCAGACGGCTGCTGATTTTCATACAAAAGCAGATATTCAGGTCTTCCAAATGTATTCGTCAATTTCTTTCCCGGATGACGCGGAGATTGTCTCGATTGCCAAGCGAGCTGTGACTACCATCGGACGTACACCACGCACGTTTCGTACAGGCGGCGGCAGCGATGCAAACGTGTTAAACGGACTTGGGCTGCCAACTTTGAATCTGGCCGTCGGTTATGAAAATATCCATACAGTGGAAGAATTTATCCGCTTGGACGATTTGTATTTAGGCGTCAAATTAATAGTAGCTGTCACCCAATGCATATAACCCTGCACACTTAGGCTATTCTATTAAAGATTCGGATGACTAAACAGTGGCAGGTGGCTAAGAGATGACTTATCCAATTAAGCGCGAACGTATCCTGAAAACGTTCCGGACACTGGTAGAATTCAACACACCATCCGGTCAAGAACGGGATGTGGCGGATTGGCTTTCTGCGGCCATGAATCAACTGGGCTTTGAGGTGACTGAAGATGGCGCCGGACGAAACATTCGCTCTAATTTGGCGGAAGTGGACAAAGCTGTGCATGATGATCGTCCCGCAGGAAACCTGATTTGCCGTAAAAAGGGCACGGCTGAAGGGCCGACTCTGCTGTTTAGCTCGCATATGGATACAGTTGTACCGAACCCAAATGTTAAAGTGATTGAAACAGATGGTGTGCTGCATACAGATAAAAACACCATTCTGGGGGCGGATGATAAAGCGGGCATTACTGCGATGCTGGAGGCGGCGCATGTACTTGCTGAATCCAAGATGGAGCATCCGGATCTGGAATTTATCTTCACTGTCAGCGAAGAGACGGGATTAGATGGCGCCAGGCAGCTGGATGCATCAGAGTTAAAAGCAAAAGCGGCATTTAACATGGATTCTGGTGGTCCGCCAGATGAGATTATTTATGCCGCACCTGCAGAAACTGACTTTCACATTAAAATTAAAGGAAAAGCTGCTCATTCCGGGGTGAATCCTGAAGATGGCATCAACGCGATCGTGGTTGCGGCGCACGCCATTTCCAAACTGCAAGTCGGTCGGATTGATGAAGAAACTACTGTAAATATTGGCATTATCTCCGGCGGCTGCAAGACGAACATGGTACCGGATTCTGTGGAGATTATTGGGGAGGCACGCAGTTTATCGCAAGATAAACTGGCAGAGCAGCTCGCGAATATTCAGTCGGCATTTCATCGCGCTGCGGACAAGTTTCAGGCGGAAGTCGACATTAAAGAACTGCCGATGTATGAAGGTTACGTAATGAAAGCATCTGACGAAGTCGTACAACTGGCGCAAAGTGCTTGCCGCAAAATCGGGTTGTCGCCAAAATTGGCCCCACGCGGTGGAGGCAGTGATGCCAACGTTTACAATCAAAAAGGGATTCCGTGTGTCAATGTGGGAGTTGGCGCCAAAGACGACCACACAGTACAGGAACAGGTTAAAATTGATCATTTGCTGCAGGCCGCATCTCTTATACTTGGTATTATTGAATGCAGCTTGCAGCCTCAGCAGGAGCAGCAGCATGAACCTGAGCAGGAGCAGCATCTTGCTGAAGCTCTGTAGAGTTTACCCGGCGGCTGCAAGGCAAAGATAAAAAATCGGCGACCGAAACGCGCGAACCGCGAAACATTCGCATATAGGCTTTGATTTGCCACCCTTTCCCAACGAGGCAAAGGGTATTTTTTGTTGTATGCATTTGCATGGAAAACTCCTCCATTTCGGACAAGCTGTGTATACTTACTATATGGGTTCCAAAACAGGAATATTACTAGGGGTGTGCAGTTCGATGTCAACTGAGAAAACAATTCAAACGCAGTCCATCTTTTC
>JAQBPP010000202.1 GCA_028287455.1 Bacilli bacterium
TGAGCCCGGATCAGGTGCCTCCGAGTGCGAAAGTCCATTTATCGTTTTTAAAAGCGGTTTCGAAGGGATATGACGCACACCAGTCCCTGTTCGGCTCGCAGCAGCGGGTGGATCTGGCTGCTTTTAAAAAAATTGTCGCAAAAGAAGACCAGGCTTGCTTTGTGGAGTGGATCGAGCTGTATTACGATTGCCCGGTGACACGCAAGCAGATCGTGCTCGTAGATACACCAGGGGCTGATTCCATTCACGCGCGCCACACCGGTGTAGCGTTTGACTACATTAAAAATGCGGATGCCATTTTGTTCATTACGTATTACAACCATGCGTTTTCTCGTGCCGATGAACAGTTTCTTACACAGCTCGGACGGGTTAAAAGCGCTTTCGAACTGGACAAGCTGTTTTTCGTGATCAATGCCAAAGATCTGGCGAAATCGGATCAAGAGCTGCAGACAGTGGTCGCACACTTACAGGAGCAATTGGGCAAATCGTCGATTGCCTCCCCGCGTATCTATTCCGTGTCGAGCCAGTTGGGCGTAATGGCGCGTCTGCAGGCAGCAGACAGTTTATCGCCTGCCATGGAGAAGGTTTACCGATCAAGACTTGGTTTAAACGATACGGATCCCCTGCCGGCACCTGCCGAGGCGCTCGAACAGGCAGGGTTCGTGCAATTTGAACAAGATTTCCTGCGTTTTCTGGAAACGGATCTGACGCAAATTGCGGAATCAGCGGCTAGACAGGAATTGCATTCAATCGAGCAGCGTTTAGAGCACTTGGTGCAGATTGCAGCTGCGGATGAGCAGGAAAAACAAGCGATGCGGTCGCAACTGGCAACTGCGGAGACGGCTGCTCTTACTTCAATTGAACAGTTTGCGCCGGAGGCAGAATTCACATCCTTGAGCTCCGAAGTATCGACCTTGCTGTACTATGTCAGGCAGCGGCTGTTTTTTAACTTTACTGACTATTTTCAGCTCTCTTTTCATCCTTCCTTATTTCGGGAGGGGCGCGATGCCAAACAGGCGCTGCTGATGGCAGGTCATGAGTTTACCAGTATGATTCGCTCTGTGCTGGATGATGAATACAGGGCAACAGCGCTTAGGCTGGAGAAAGAAGTTGGCGCGCTCACACGACGGATGTTAAGCGCGCTGCAAAATGAGATTGCCAAACAGGAGGTGAACCTGCTGCCTGATACAGCCGAATCTGCGGATATTGTGCTGCCGCAGTTTGACCAGTCAGGTTCACCTGTTCAGCGATTGGACCTGCATCCAGTGTTCGGTTGCTTTAAAAATGCGCGTGATTTCTTCGAAGGCACTGGCAAAATCAAAGCGCGCGAAGTACTCGAAAAATTAGTGGCGACTACTGTGGATCAAGAAATGGCACATGTAAGCAGTGTACTTAATGACTATTACGCAAATGTGCTGCAAGAACAGATTGAACGATTAAAACAGCGCTCCTCGGCGGTAACCTCAGACCACTTCAAATTGCTGCAGTCGGGGCTCGCGGACGCACAACCAACGTCGTTTTATGAGCAAATTCTCGAGCAAGTGCGGCAGAGCGCGCAGTAGAAGCATTTTTTAGATTGGCGTGCGGATTGGAATAATTGTCGAGCCATCATCTTCAAATTGCAATCGTACTTGGGAAAAGTTTTCGTTTGGGTAATTGCGCAGAATGTAGGAGGATATGAGACTTCTCTCCACTGGGCACAGTGTAGTTCGATCTGAATAATCACGCATCAAATAAAGTGTAATGAGCTTGTCTTTGGCTTCGGATAAATCGTCGCGAACAATTGAGAGCATATCGCTCACCTCCGTAGGTGGTGGAAAAGATAGTAGGTCTTAGTGTGATCTACCCAGCTAACTTTTTATGTAATGAAAATTATTTCCAAAAATAGTTGACATAGCTAGTAATTCTATATATGATTAACTCATTGATTGGATGTATATTAAATTTATTACAAGGGAGTGTCAGTAATGGGACTGGATTACAAGGATTTGATTTATTTATCCACGTTTAAAGATGCACAGGATCACTTTGGATTTTCACGGATTGTTGTCACCAGGGAACAAGATCAGTGGTTCACTGTGGTGGAGAAGCAGGAACCTAGTCAACCGCCACAGGTACAGGTAAAATACTCGGGCTCTAACGGTTCCCACGCGGTTCAGACGGCTGAGTTGGTCTTAAGAGAGAAACTGCTGGCCGGCGCAGAGCCGATGGTGCCTTTTGGAACTCATTTTCATCCAACTATTCCCGTTTTTTCGAGCAACAAACTTTATCGTTACAAATTATATGTTTATTCCGATATGCATAACAATAATGAACTTTTTACAATATTGAGGAGGTGGCGGCGAAAGGAAGCAGCCCGTGCTCGCATGGCGCCGTACCTGATTGCATCAGACCGATTGCTCTACTTATTAGCAGCTTTTGTGCCGCTCAATGAGATGGAATTAATCCAGCTGCCAGGAATCGCTGACAAAAAACTGGAACTTTATGGCGATACACTGCTAGCCATCTTGCAGAACTTTCCTCAACGCGAAAGTTTCCCGCTGGACTGGGTCGCTCAGCAAGTGTCAGATGTTGAAGCGATAGAATGGGCTTTAAACTTTCGGATTGAACGGGAAGCTCGCACGACCGTTCGCAAACAGGAACAAATGATGCTGGATCAAGCGCTGCTGGATTTAATAGACAGTGAGACACGCTGGGCACATTTTATCTCGGATGTCACTGCTCGTGCCGATCGCGTCTTGAATCGATTAAAACAGCTGCAGCGCACAAACCCGAAGGTTCAACTTTATATGGAACGGGAAATTCAGAAAATGCCGTGTGCAGCTGACCTTCTGCGATATTTGAATCAATTAAAGGCAACGGATTTGCAGACATTTCAGAATTCTCAAGTGCTGCTGAAACAACTGAATGAGAATTTGCCCTATCTTGTGGCTGCGCCTTACACGATGAATCAGTTGAAGTTTGTTGTTGCATACTTAGATATTATCCAAACAGATCAATCCTACAGCAGCTAGTACTCCCAGTTGCAAAAGGGAGTAGTAGTTATGGTAGTATTAGAACAGCAGAACGAGTATGAATACTAACAATAGATGTGAGGCAGACAATGACGTGATCATGCAAGTCGGACGAGGATTATTTGGATGAGGCTTCGCAATCGAGCAGCGAAAGTGCTGCAGGCATCCGAATATGGAGAGCAGATAATAGGGGATCCAGAGCAATATCAAGGGAAATGGTGCGAGAAGTTTGGGGGGAAACGCCTGTGTATTGAAGTGGGAACTGGCAAAGGGATGTTCTTGAGTGAAATGGCGCAAAAACATCCATCCACTTTATTTGTAGGCATTGAGCTGTATGCTTCTGTTCTGCTTACTGCTGCTAAACGTGTGAGAAGTTTGGCACTTCCTAACGTCAAATTAATAGCAGGCGATGTGCGGGATTTGCTGAATTTGTTCGAAGCTTGCGAGGTCGACTCGATCTTTATTAATTTCGTTGATCCTTGGCCGAAGAACAAGCATGCAAAACGCAGGTTAACCCATCCGAATTTTCTGAGGTGTTACGAGCAAGTGCTGGAAGAGCGGGGAGTGATTGAACTCAAGACAGATAATGAAGCGCTGTTTGATTACTCACTCAATCAGTTTGCGGACTCCGGGTATCTGCTGCGGGGGATTACATTTGATTTGCATACCAGCACCTATGAACCGGATAATGTCTGGACAGAGTATGAAACCCGTTATGCCAGTCAAGGATTGCACATTTTTCGATGTCAAGCGGTGATTCGCAAAGATCGTCTTATAAGAAACGAATTCGATCAGTTACAGGCGGATATTGGGGTCTTACAGTCAAAAGGGGGAGATTCCAGATGAAATTTGTAGAACAAATGTATTTACTATATAAGGATCAACTCACTGGCGATGATGAGGACGCATTAGTCATTGTATCCAGTATCCTGTCCGATTTGAACAAGGAGCATATGCTGGAGATTATCCAGGAAATGTCGAATCAAGAAGTTTACCAAATGTTAGGAACTTATCTGGTCGAACGATTAAACCAGAAGCTTGGACAAGAAGGTGCAGGAGGACCGGAATACCCGGTTGATTCTGACCATCTTCATTAAGGTTTGGGACCAAGCGGTCCGTTCCTGTGCCAGGTGCAATTGTTTAGGAGAGATTGTGATTGAATGATCAAAGATTTCGGACAGGCTTAAGCCTTGGGATTCTGGGCTTTTTACTTGGGGGTCCTGCAAGTGCCGGGCTCCTGTTTTTGCTGCTTGAACTGATGGGTCAAACGCAGCGTTATGGCAAGTGGATTATTTCAATCTCAATGCTTATAGTGTTTGTGTTCCCGCTTGCGCTGTGGAAGAGGGGAACGAAATTTCTAGCCGGTTACTATGCGGGCTTCGTCTGTTGCGCTGTCATCGTTTATTTATCGATACGGCTGCTTGCATGGGCAATGGCGCGATAACAGGTTGTTAAGCCAGCAAGACTCCTTTGCCCTGAACAAAGGAGTCTTACTGGCTTTTGTATGTGTTTCAGTACTAAAATCTGTTGCTTGAACCAGACAATTGTTGTTCAGCAAAAGATACAAGGCGTTTGACGATTTCTCCTCCTACTGAACCATTTAAGCGGGAAGCGGTATCAGCGCCTAGTTGAATGCCGAACTCTGCGGCGATTTCGTACTTCATTTGTTCCAAAGCGCGTGAGGCATTAGAGACCAGATGTTGTTGGTTTCGACCTGCCATTTCGGAATCCTCCCTTTCTATGTAGAAGAATTTGAGAAAGCAAACTTATTAATGCACAGAAACCTCCCAGACTATACAAAATAAGGCATGGAAATCTTTGGTTAGAACTCGTTGATCAATTGAGCGAGTTCGATTTCCAGCAAAGAACTTAATCTACGGTCGAATTCCCCAAAAACAAGCTGACTGGTTATTGGGTTTGGAACCACTACACAACGCATTCCTGCACGTTTTGCCGCTAACGCACCATTCGGAGAATCCTCGAAGGCGATTGCATTTATCGGCTTGACATCTAGACAATGGAGCACTTCAAGGTATAAAGTTGGGTCAGGCTTAACTTTCTCGACATCATCTGATGTCCGGATGCATTCGAAGTAATGAAGAAGGCCTAACTGTGAGAGAAAGCCGGTCACCCATTTCCGGTCTGAACTGGATGCCAAACCGATCTTCAGACCGAGATCAGTTGCGGCTGTTAGATAATTTTCCACGCCTGGCAGCGCTTTTACTTGTCCAATGAGCGCGTTAAATTTGTCGGTGCGCATTTGATGAAGTTTTTCATGGT
>JAQBPP010000264.1 GCA_028287455.1 Bacilli bacterium
CTTATCAGGAAGAAGTCTTGTATCAGCTTCCTTCCGGTTATCGGTTCGGCAATTTGAGCAGCACGGCTGACGGGAAAACCTTATGCTTCGGTTTGATTGAGGATTTATCAAGCCTTATTAAAACCAACTTAAAAGTGGGATACGCAGGCTTTGAAGAAACGGAAGCCCATAGACCGCACAGCCAAATTTGCACACTTTCTCTTATCAATGGGCAAAGTCAGGTTATTCATGAAGAAAGACGTTGGATTGGACATATCAATACATCTCCCACACAAGCTCATCTGCTGTCATTTTGTCATGAAGGTCCATGGGAAAAAGTCGATCACCGCATCTGGGTCATGGATATGAATGCAGGCTCTATCTGGAAAGTCCGCAGTGATGCGCCAGGTCAGTATGCTGGGCATGAATACTGGCATGCAGATGGAGTCCATATTGGCTACCATGGATTTACCGAAACTTTGGAACGGGAAGACGGCAAGTTTATCGGATCAATTCGATATGACAATTCCGAAAGAGAAGAGTATGAATTTCCATATCAAAACATGCATATCCACTCCAATGATTTCAATGTGATCGTGGGTGACGGCCAGCAAGCAAGTGCCTATCATGGAGAGCGGTATCAGGATTGCATCTTCGTCTGGAAGAAAACAGAGAATGCAATGGAAGGGCCGCACATTCTATGCAAGCACCGCGGCAGTTTCCATATTCAAAACATTCATGTGCATCCGCGGTTCAGTACGGATGGAACTCAAGTATTGTTTACCAGCGACCGCACGGGTTATGGAAACGTCTATTTGGCGGATGTGCCTGAAGTCGATTCGTTACCCTTGCTTCAGCAGGGGCAATTGATCAAGACTTAATTTGCATGCTGTTTGATTTATACTGTGAAACAGGTAACAATAAAAAAACAGGGAGAGATACGTGATGACCTCTGTTAACATAAGGGATTTTGGCGCAGTTGGTGATGGGCTCACCAAGGATAACGCAAGCATTCAGGCAGCGATTGATTATTGCGCTGAGCAAGGTGGCGGTACAGTACTGGTTCCAAGTGGACAGTTTCTATCGGGCACGCTGATGCTCAAATCATTTGTAAATCTGCATCTAGAAGCGTCTGCAAGAATTGTAAGCAGCTTGGAGGAAGCCGATTTTGCTCGCGCAGGGCACGGTAATCGGGCGCTCTTATGCGCGCGAAACGCGGACAATGTGTCGGTGACGGGGATGGGCACAATCGACGGCCGGGGCGAACAGTTTCTGGAACCGGAGGATGGGGTCAGCGATTATGTGCTTTTGCCGATCCGGGAATTCCGGCCGAAGCTGATCGATTTTGAGGGTTGCACTAATGTTTTGTTTCGCGATGTCACCTTGTTTCGAGCTTCTTCCTGGGGCATGCATTTGACGGGCTGCAATCGGGTCAATGTGCAGGGAGTCAAGATTCTCGGACAAAAGCGCGGACCAAACAATGACGGGATTGACCCGGATGGCTGCAAAGATGTGCATATATCCGACTGTCATATTGAAACGGGTGATGACTGCATTGTGGTTAAAACAACCAAATATGCGGCCGAGCGATACGGAGCCTGTGAGAATATCACGGTCAGCAACTGTACACTCGATTCCCACGATTCGGCTATCAAAATTGGAACGGAGACGTATGGCGACATCCGCAACATCGTGGTGCAGAACTGTGTGATTCGCAATTCAAACCGCGGCGTGGGCATTTGGGTGAGAGACGGGGCAACGGTGGAGAACCTCCTTTTCTCAAACCTGATTATTGACACCCGTTTGTTCAGCGATGAAACGGAGACGAGCCGGGCTCTGCGCTGGTGGGGCAAAGGAGAGCCTCTGTTCATCACAGCGGAACGGCGCAACGGCCAATTTCCGCCTGGGAAAATCCGCAATGTAAGTTTTGAACAGATCATGGCTGAGGCAGAGGGCGGAGTTTATCTGGAAGGATCAGCGGAGAGCGTGATTGAGAACATCCAGATCCGCTGCTTGAGGCTTGTCATGCGGCGCAAAAGCGGATACCGCGGTGGGTTGTTCGATACACAGCCTTCTACACGCGGAGTTTTCCCGCATCACATCCCAGCCGTTTTCTGCCGCTACGCCAAAAATTTGTATTTGCAGGATGTTGAAGTAGTATGGCAGGGAGAGCAAAATAACCACTGGTCAAATGCTTTGTGTGGAGAACACCTTGAACAATTGGTTTTAAAAGGGTTTTGCGCTTCACCCGCACAGGACGGAGGGACGGCCATTGAATTGAAGCATGTAAACGGCCTCTCGCTGGAAAGCTGCAGGGCGGAAGCGGGAACAGGCACCTTTGTGACCTTGGAAAAAGCGGATGCCAAGCGTCTGTTTGTTGTTGGCAATGATTTCTCTCAAGCCCAGGAGGCCATCCGTTTTGCAGATGAAAAAGAGCCTCAGTTTTTTTCTGCGGCTAATCGTATGCCTTGAATTGAATGGTGATAATTATGGTGATAATTCAATTAAGGAATTAAAACTTATAATCATGAATAAATGATAAGCGATATATTTGCTTGGGTCTTCCTTTGGATTGGCTTTTTTCTTCACCTATAATCTCAACGAGTCCCGTATCGTGCCACTGCAATAAGAAACGATGCGTACTTCTAATTGATACTCCTAGTATAGAGGCCAACTCTTGGGCCGTATATTCTGTTTTCCCTTTCCGGGCTACCTGTGAAACAATTTTACTTAAATAAGGGATAGTCATACCGGCGACCTCTGCTTTTTTGATAATTTCAGCATCGAGTAATGACGCGTCATATTCGAGTGGACGTGTCATTTCCAAAGGACCGATTACTCCTTTGTCTTCTCTTACAATGAAGCAGTGGTTTCCACCAGCTTCTTTTGCATGTCTTAAGGCTAGCCGGCAATGTGTTCCGGCTTCGTTAGCGGAACTTCCAAATCCAATTCCGATGCTGAATGTAACTCCAAATGTTTTCTCCGCATCTCGTGCTAAAGCTATATACTTATATCCGCCCGTTTCCCTTTCGAAAATCCCACGTGTTGTGATAAAAAGATACTCATCTCCACCCAAATGAGTCAAATGTCCATCAAGGGTTTCTACGTATCCAAGCAGCATACGGTGGATATCAAGTTTCATTTTTTGCACGTCATGCTCTGTAAATCTAGAACCTATCAAATGACTAAACTCATCCACATTAACCAGACCTACGACGATTTGTGATTCTTTACTGCGTCTACTTTCCGTAGATAATAGGGCTCTTTCAAGAGTTACGATCATATCTTGCTCAGTAGGGACCACCCATTCATTTGGAATACCTAATGCAGCGAGTTCTTCTGAAACTGACTTATTACCTGTTAAAGCAACTGTGCATAATCCCTGATTGAATTTTCCAACATGAAACTTAACAAGTTCTTCACTCGAATAAGGACGGGTTCCGTTATAATAAACGACGTCTACTTCTAGTTGGCTCAGTTCTCTGAATGTTTTCTCAACCGTCTTTTGCGGCATTGTATCGATGGACAAAGAGTGCAGACCATAACTTTTTTCTATACGAAATAAAGAACGATACAAGCCAGTACCCGTTAAAGGAACGAAAAGTACAGGAATAGGAAAATGTAGCTTTTCTTTCGCCTTTCTATAAGGCAAAGGCCCAGAGAACAACAGTACTTCTACACTATCCATTAATTGAAGAGCTAGTGTGGGGGCCTCCTCATCGTTATCATATGTCCTGGCAACAGGTTCAAAGGATGGAAATCTCTGAATGGTGGCGAGGATTTTATTAACGATCAGCTCGGGACCAACTATCCCAATAGCGATTCCATTCTCTTTTAATCCTTCAGCTTTATTTAACATGAAAAACAGACTCCCTCAGCAACTAGTCTCTAGCCAATCACTCAAGTTTGCTTTAACAAACTCATCATCATTCAAATAAGGGTAATCTCTGTAGACTCGGTCAATTTCCTCCATTTGACCAACCGACAATTCTTCGTCAGGGTTAAGACACCACCGACCTGGGAGGAGTCCCTGCCTACGAAGTACTTCGTGAATCCCCGGAATACAACCTTTAAACTGATGAGCAGGATCAAAAAATGCTGCATTGCAGTCTGTAATCTCAATGTTTTTCGTGTACCAGTGTTGAAGATACTCATTTTGATTCCGCATATTTTTAATCGATTCCAGCAGTTCCACCGCTTTTTGTGTCCAAACCGCCCAATGTCCAAGCAAGCCGCCGACAATTTTCTTTTCCACTGGTGTGCCATTGACGATAAAGCGGTAAGTAGTCAGCAAGTCATTAACAATATTGTCATCATTACCGGTATAGATCGCAATCTCTTCGCAGCGTTTAGAATAACAGACTGCCCGAACCACATCGATAGTCTGATATCGATTAAAGGGAGCAATTTTTATGGCAACGACTCCAGGAATATCTGCGAAGTGTTTCCAAAAGTCAAATGTGAAAATTCTTCCGCCTACGGACGGCTGAAGGTAGAAACCGAACACCGGAATAATGTCAGTAATAACCTCCAAGCGATTTAAAATTTGTGATTCTGTCCAGTCCTGGAGACCACCCATGCTTAGCAATCCGGCGTCATACCCAAGTCCAACTGCTAGTTCAGCTTCAGTAATAGCTTGCTCTGTAGGTCCACAAATTCCAGCTACTTTGATAAAAGGCCTATTGAGTTGAGCTCTATCTACTTCTTGAGAAGCCATACGCAAGACAGGTTCATACAGATTAAATTCCTTCGAACGAATTTCAAATTGAGTGGTATGAACGCCAACTGCAATGCCCCCTGCTCCGGCGTGGAGATAATAATGTGTTAAAGCTCGTTGATACCTTTCATCCAATTGACGAGCCTCGTTTAAAGCCAACGGATGAGCGGGAATGACAAGACCTTCGTGTAATGCTCTTTTTAATCCGGAGCTTAATTCTTGTCTCCTACTCATGTTTAAAACTTACCCTCTCTCTCCTGAAAATGCGTCGGCTTATTCCAGGTTTCTCCGCCTTCAATTTGCCATTCTGCGATCCAATCGATCATCTGTCCAAGTGTAACCTTTGGGTATCCAAATAACTGATGTGCTTTGGAGGAATTACTTAGGAGTGCGGTGGTTGATTCTTCCTTCAACAGTACAGGTTCAACCCCGAATTTCTCCCCGAAGGCATTAGCTACCCCGCGTAAGGAAATTGTTTCCGGACCAGAAATGTTCAACACGGTTGCAGGCGAACTGCATAATTTTAGCGAACGAATTGCCCACTCATTGGCATCTCCTTGCCAAATACAATTTGCATTCCCCATTGACAGATCTATTGGCTGTCGATTTTTTACCGATTTTGCAATTTCCACAAGTACCCCGTATCGTAGATCAATCGCATAATTCAACCTAAAAATCGTCAGTGGAGTTTTATATTGATTTGAAAAATATTCGAAGATGCGTTCACGTCCCAAACAAGATTGAGCATATTCTCCATTTGCACAGGTCGGCGTTTTTTCTGTGGCTCCTCCCATACTTAATGGAGTCAGAGGATATACATTTCCTGTTGAAAAAGCCACAATTCGTGAATCTCGGAATTTTTCAGCCACGCGTCCTGGCAAATATGAATTCATTGCCCAAGCCAAATGTTCATTTCCAGTCGTACCAAATTTAAATCCAACCATATAAATTACGTTTTTCACGCAGGGAAGTGCCTGCAATTCACGTTCATTTAAAAGGTCGGCGGAAATCGTCTCCACGCCGCACGCTGCCAATTCTTCTTTTAATCCTCCTGATGAGAAACGTGAAACGCCAATTACCTTTTTATTCACATCTGCTTGTTTTATTGCATTAACGGCAAGTCTTGCCATGCTCGGACCCATCTTTCCGCCAACACCAAGCAACAGGATATCTCCATCCAACTCGGCTATATCATTAATTAAAGTGTGAGAAGGTTCAGCCAACTTTGCCTCTAACTCACTTAACGTTTTCATAAAATCCTCCTTGGGTGATTCCTGGATTCATTTCAAGGCCTATCTTAAATTCAAAACAGATTAAGGACAAGTCTTTAATTAGTCTATAATTAATATAAAGGAACGGCTAAGTTTCTAACCATTAAAAACATCTTCTAAATATTTTACTTCTCAAAATTGATTTCGCATTTCTTCCAAAATGGATTTCAGTTTATTGCATCTGCTTATTAAAGACAATTTAACGTCGTTTACTTTAAATAGGTGCTTTTGTATACTTTAGGAAAATTTTACTAATCGAAAAAGAAATAATCTTATTAAATGGGTGGGAGAAATATGGAGATGCCATTGAAAATTGGAATAATAGGTCTCGATACGTCACACGTTTCGGCTTTTGCCAAACTGTTGAACGACACGGAACACGAGTATTACGTTCCTGGAGGAAATCTCTGTGCAGCTTATCCCGGAGGATCACATGATTTCGAACTCAGCTGGTCTCGAGTGCCGGGATTTCAGAAAGAACTTACTGAATTGTATGCGGTGCGAATTGTAGACTCCCCTGAAGCAGTAGCCGAACAAAGCGATGCGGTTTTACTCCTGTCTGTGGATGGTCGCGTGCATTTGGAGCAATTATCAAGAATCGCTCCCATCGGGCGCCCTGTTTTTGTGGATAAGCCATTTGCCATTAACTCCATTGATGCGTTAAAAATGGCCGATCTTTCGAAAACTTATCGATTCCCTTTAATGAGTTGTTCAGCTCTGCGTTACTCGGAGGCTTTGAACCAAACCTTACAGATGAAGGAGCATGGCAACATTATTGGGGCGGATTTTTACGGACCAATGGAAATACAGCCTGTTTTGCCAGGATTCTACTGGTACGGCATTCATGCTGCGGAAATGCTGTACCGAACACTTGGTACAGGTTGCGTGCAAGTTTCGGTGACAACTAACCACGATTATGACCTAGCCGTTGGCGTTTGGTCGGATGGACGGGTAGGAACGATTCGCGGGAACCGCAAAGGAAACAAAACTTTCGGAGGACTAGTGCATCACGAACGCGGGTCGTTATTTGTGGATAATAGTGCCTATAAGAAACCGTTCTATGCCAATTTGCTTGAGCGAATCATGGAGATGTTTGCAAGTGGGAAGCCAGATGTCGATATACTCGAGACGCTGGAAATTGTACGCTTCCTTGAAGCTGCAAACGAAAGCCGCGCAACAGGGAAAACGGTAACCTTATGAATCATTTTCGCCTAGGTATTATAACAGATGAAGTGTCTCAGGATATTAACGAAGTGATAAACTTCGCACAAAAGTTCTCTTTGGAAACTTTAGAGCTTCGTTCCCTATATGATAAGCCTCTGCATCAATTGGATAATGCAACCATTCAGGAAATCAAATCGCTCATCTCGAAAAGCGGACTTTCCATATGCGCCTTATCTGCACCAATTTTCAAATGCGAATTGGACGATCCGAAGCAATTACAGAGACATGTTGAATTGGTGGAACGTTATATTGATATTGCAACAGAACTGAACGTCAAATTGATTCGCGGATTCAGTTTCTGGGCGAAAACCGCTTTCGAACAGGCGCTGCCAACGATCACCGAACAGATTAAGAATATCGTTCCTTACTTTGAAAAGTCGGGAATAACCTTCGCTTTGGAGTTCGACCCTAGTGTATACGCAAGCAATGCGAGAAAGGTCAGCGTTATTCTCGATGCGGTTCAATCGCCTTTTGTGAAAGCGCTGTATGACCCAGGGAATGACGTGTGGGATCCCGACGAAGAAGTTCCATATCCAGACGGATATGAATATCTAAAAGGGAAAATATGCCATATTCATTTGAAAGATGCGTTAAAAGTTGGAACAGAAGTAGAGGCTGTGGCGATCGGATCTGGTCAGGTCAATTATCATGGGCTGTTCCGGAAATTAATTGAGGATCGGTACGAAGGATATGTCATTGTGGAAACTCATTACCGTTTGAAATCAAAGCTTACTGAGCTGCAGTTGAAATCGCCTAAAGGTCAATCTTTCTCACAAGGCGGTTGGGAAGCCTCCGAAGATTGTGTAAATAACTTGAAAAACTTGCTGAAAGATCTTGTTTGATGCGCTCTGCATGCAAGATGTGAAAAATATCACCTAGGGAGGAAGTGTAAGATGATCATCGATCAACCGATTAAATCTAAAACTGTAGATCAATTAAAAGTGGAAGTCTATGAGACACGTTTAGCGCTCGGAAGAGTTGCAGGTGCGGCTGCTGCATTGAAAATGAAAGAACTGTTATCACAAAAGGAAAAGATTCGTATGATATTTGCCGCTGCACCTTCACAAAACGAGTTTATTGATACTCTAACCAAAGAAAAAGGAATCGATTGGTCCCGTGTGGCTGCTTTTCATATGGATGATTATATCGGTCTGTCTGCAAATGCGCCACAAAGATTTAGTAACTTTTTACGTGATCGACTCTTTGACATTGTCAGGCCTGCTGAGGTTCACCTTATTGATACGTCGAATTCAATTGAGGAAGAGTGCAGGCGGTATGGAAATTTACTAAAAGAGGCACCCATTGACATCATCTGTCTTGGAATTGGTGAAAATGGTCATATTGCTTTCAATGATCCACCTGTGGCCGATTTTAACGATCTAGAAGTGATTAAGCACATTGAACTCGACCAGGCTTGTCGCGAGCAGCAGGTCAATGACGGGTGTTTTTCGAATTTAGATGCTGTGCCTACTCATGCACTCACGTTAACTATTCCGGCCTTACTGTCAGGATCTCATCTATTTTGTATGGTTCCGGGACCCACTAAGCGAAATGCTGTTAAGAAAACGCTTGAAGGTCGGATCACGACAGAATGTCCAGCTTCCATTCTGCGCAATCATTCCGATTGTACGTTATATCTGGACACTGACTCTTTCGGACAATAGGAATATGTCAGCGATGAATACAAAACAGACCTCTATAGAAGGAATTCATTTCCAGACAGGACAGTCAATCGCCTTAAGCCAAACCGATCTAACCAATCTCGGCCCTTTATCGGGCCGGGATTGGTAGATTTACAAATTAACGGCTATAACGGTTTTGATTTTA
>JAQBPP010000266.1 GCA_028287455.1 Bacilli bacterium
GTTTTCCCGCATTCGTTCTTACCCCAGCGCTTTGGAAGCGAGCCTGCATGGGGACAATGTGTCAATCGATGTGTACCGCAATCTGATCGCCGCGGTTCATGACCGCCTGCCTGATTTGCACCGGTACATGGAACTCAGACGGCGAGCACTCGGTGTGGATCAACTGCATATGTATGACCTGTTTACACCACTGGTGGAATATGACACCGCGGTTCCCTATGAACAAGCGAGGGAAACGATTGTCAAGGCCCTTCAACCGCTGGGTCCCACTTACATTGAAGCACTCGATAAAGCATTTGACTCCCACTGGATTGACGTATATGAAAATAAGGGTAAATCGTCAGGCGCTTATTCCTGGGGTCCGTATGGTGTGCACCCTTATGTGCTGATGAATTATCAGGATAATTTAAACAGCATGTTTACGCTCGCACACGAATTAGGTCATGCGCTGCATTCCTATTTTTCGGATCAAAAGCAGACTTACCGCGAGGCACAATATCCGATTTTCCTGGCAGAAGTTGCTTCAATCACGAACGAAAGCCTTATGATGAATTACCTGCTGGAAAATACGACGGATGAGCTGCAAATCAAGTATTTGTTGACCAGCTATTTGAATGATTTCCGTACGACTGTGTTCCGGCAAACGATGTTTGCTGAATTTGAAATGAAAATGCATGATCTGGAGGCCGAAGGGAAACCGCTGACCGCCGATGTGCTGTCTGAAACTTATTATGACCTGAACAAATTGTATTACGGTACAGATATGGTGATCGACGAAGAGATCGCGATTGAATGGGCAAGAATCCCGCACTTCTATCGCTCCTTCTATGTCTATAAATACGCAACTGGCTTCTCTGCAGCGACGGCCCTTTCTCATCAAGTGCTGGCAGAAGGAGCACCTGCAGTGGAGAGATACCTGACGTTCCTTTCGTCAGGCGGCAGCGACTTCCCAATCCCCATTCTTCAGCGAGCAGGCGTGGATATGTCGGCTAAAACGGCGGTTACGTCTTGCCTGGAAGTTTTCTCTGCTACATTAGACAAAGCGCTGAAACTGTTTTAGAGCTACTGGGGGAATCTGTATGTTTCGCTATGGAATAGATGCGCCATTTTGGGTGTTTTTCAACCTGATTTTTGGCGGTATAGTGATAGTTTCCAATCTGGTTGCAGGTACTTCCCCAGGAAAATGGTATTTCGTTTTCTGGGGTGGCCTGCTGTTTTTGATTGGACTTTTCATGCTTTATTATTCAGGTGTTTCCAAGCTAAAGCATCGTGATCGGATTTTGCAGGCTGCAGGCGTCAAGCCGGGCAGCCACTTGCTTGATGTGGGAACTGGCCGCGGGCTGCTCGCGATTGAAGCGGCGAAAATGGGCGCCTCCACAGTGGCTGTTGACGTCTGGTCGAAACGCGATTTGGGCGGCAACGGACGCGAGGCATTTAACCGCAATGCGGCAGCTGAATTGGTTGCGAGCAAGATTCGCGTGTTTGAGGCGGATGTACGCAAGATGTCGTTTCAAAAACAAACATTCGATTCAGTAGTCAGCAATTTTGTCATTCATAATCTGTCGAAGAACCGTGACGTCGCGGTCAAAGAAATGTGGCGTGTGTTGAAGCCCGGCGGAGTATTGGTCATTTCCGACATTCGAGGAATGAAAGAATATAAGGGTTATTTGGAAAATTTTGGAAACGCGCAAATTGAGACCAAGGGTCCTTACTTTGATACGTTTCCTTTTGCACGGATGCTGGTAGCCACAAAACGCAACGGGAGTGGATCGTAATGCCCGCACCGCATGAGGACCTTGCCAGACGTCCGTTCAAACTTGCGGCCAATCGGGTCTGGCGCACTTATCACGGCGGAAAACTGATCGACGCGTGGCAAGGCAGCTCCGTTGCCGTGGACAACCAATGTCCGGAAGACTGGGTTGCGTCCGTAGTGACCGCACGCAATCCAGGCCGTGAGCAGATTAAGAATGAAGGACTTAGCTTGCTGCAGGGAGTTGAACAGGATGGCGACAGGGCCATCACGTTAAAACACATGATCGAGCATGATCCTGCTCGGCTTTTGGGGGCCAAACATGCCAGCCAGTACGGCAGTGAAACAGGCGTGCTGGTGAAAATTCTGGATGCTGCCGAACGTTTGACGATCCAGACTCACCCTGATCGACAGACCGCAAAACAACTTTTCCAATCCGATTATGGAAAAACAGAAGCCTGGTACATTTTGGGCGGCCGGGAGATCGACGGAGAGCAGCCTTACGTATTGTTCGGATTTAAGCCAGGCGTAACACGGGAGCAGTGGGAGAAACTGTTTTGGGCGCAAGACATTCAGGGCATGATCGGCTCGCTGCATAAGTTTTATGTCGAGCCAGGCCAGGTTTTTCTGGTCGAAGGCGGGATCCCTCATGCTATCGGCCCAGGCTGCTTTTTAATCGAGATTCAAGAACCGACAGATTACACGATCCGCATTGAAAGAGTGACGCCTGCCGGCTATCCCGTTGCCGATCAATCCTGCCACCAAGGGATCGGATTTGACAAAATGTTTGATTGCTTCCATTACGATACGTATACAGAAGAACAGGTGTTGGATCGCTGGCGATTACAGCCGGTTGTAATCCGTCAGTCTGATGCCGGGCAAGAACGTGCGTTGATCGATTACGGACACACGCCATACTTTCGCATGCACGCACTGGATATTGTGTCTGAACTGGACTTGCCT
>JAQBPP010000328.1 GCA_028287455.1 Bacilli bacterium
CTTATATTCTATCACCTTTGCATGCAACCTGAGCAAGAAATACGTTTTCGCTAGCTGCAATCAACGAAACAAAACCGGCAACTTTCATCAGATTTTCACTGGTCATTTTCTGTTCATCCTTGATATAGTGTAGTTAACTACATACTTGTAACCAGGAGAGGTGCAGACCAATGATGCGAGTTGCAATGCTAAGCAGATGGCATGTACACGCAAACGATTACGCACGTCAAGCCGCAAACGACCCAAACTTGACGATCGCGGCAGTTTGGGACGAAAATGAGGTGCGCGGAAAACAGTGGGCAAGCGAGTTGGGAGTCCCTTTTTTCGCAAGTTTATCCGATATTTTATCAAAGCCTGACATTGATGCGGTAATCGTCACTACTCCTACTAATCTGCATCCGGAAGTAATTGGTAAGGCCATTCGCAACGGCAAACACGTTTTTACAGAAAAGGTGCTGGCAATTGAACTGTCTGACTGTGAACAATTGTTGCAATTGGCTGTGGAGCAAAACATACAGTTAATGGTTTCATTGCCACGACTGACCGATAACTATTATGTCACTGTTCAGCATTTGCTTGATGATGGAGCAATTGGCACGCTCACTTACATCCGCAGCAGACTCGCGCATAACGGTGCACTGCCGGAAAAAGATCGTCCGATGGGGTGGCTGCCAGAGTACTTCTTCGATCATGAACTTTGCGGCGGTGGAGCGCTGATGGATCTAGGCGCACACCCGATCTATCTGACGAACCGTCTTGCAGGTGCTGCAAAGAGCTTGTACGCATCTTTTACGTACCTAACTGAGCATATGGTGGAAGACCACGCGACTGTGGTTGTAGATTATGCATCGGGGATTACAGGCACCATTGAAGCAGGATTTATTTCAAACGGCGGTCCTTTTGTACTGGAATTGTACGGCACAGAAGGCGTAATCAGCGTGCAGGATGGCGATGTGAAACTGCGCAGCCGAGGGCTTCAGCCCGAAGGAAGGCTGGAGTGGAGAACAGTGCCGTTATTGGACCGGCTCCTGTCGCCGATGCAGCAGTGGGTCAGCGCTGTTTTGCATGGCTCACAGCCCACGATTACACCCGCCGATATTCGCGAGCTCACGAGAATCAACCAAGCGGCGCTGCAATCGAATGCGACCGGCCGCAAGGTATCGCTTTGATTCAGAACCGAAATAAGGGAGTCAAAACATGATAGTCGTAGAATATATTTGTTTATTTATACTCCTACTGGTTACGGCATACGCTTGTATGCCGAATACTTTTTATAATTGGTTTGAAAAGTTGTTTGTTAAGAAAGGCGACCAGTCAGAACAAAACAACAGCGAGGATGTTTAATCACGGTCGCCCTTTTTTCGAATGGAATCAAGCAGAAATCCCTTATACGGATATGTTGCGGGTTCTGACGATTGTCACTGCTAATTCGCCAATGGTCACCGCGTCGCTTGCTGCATGATCCACAGTAATGATGGATCGTGCCAACAGCCACTGCTGGTAATCACCACCCCCGTCCGCTCGAGCGGCTCGTGCCAACATCGGTATAACCGCATTCCAGGTGAAAATCTCATCTACAGAATGATCATCATGGATTAGTCCGGCATCTTTGGCAATCTGGATTTCCTGTTCCTCAACATACGGCCGATCAGCCGGTCCGAACCCATAAGTTCGGTTAAAAATGGCGCATGCCAGTGGAAATCTCATCAACTCAGTTGGGAAATGATCGCTCTGAATCACGCCGATACTGCGCAATGCGCCGAGGTACGGCATCGCCCAGTTTTGCGGATCGGCGTGTGAAATTGCAGCAATCGAAGCCCACATCTGCTCTGTGGCCGCCTGATAGCTCCAGAAACTGATGGACTGCGCTCCAAGCTGCTCAGCGCTGTTTGCAAACTGCCCAAAATCCTGATCAGTTGGCGTGTAATTGTTGTCCGAAAACGCTTGCCCTACCGGCGCGAAAGGCAGTCCATACTGCGCAAGCTCATTATAAGAGCGCTGCAGGCATTCAGTAACGGAAACTCCAATGTCCCCCCAGTAGCATTGGGGGCAAACAGCATTACAGAACTTCGAAAACTCCTGATAAGGAAAGTTCGGATGCAGACTCGGAAACGCGAACGGAGCATAGTAAATCAGAGCATTAGGCAAACTTGATCTTAGCAATGTGCCAAATTCCTGCGCTTGTTGTCGTTTGCCCTCATATTCAACTTCCGCGTCGATTACGTAAAAGTCAGCCCCGTTATTCATAGCGTTTATTGCTGCAGCTGCTTCTCCATTTACGTCGCCGCCATAGCAGTATCCCCAGGCCCCTACAGATAATCCTGCCTGCTTTAACGGAAGGGCAGCCTGCCCAAACTGCTGCCAGATCGTTGCACCATCATGAGCTTTGATAATAACTCCGCTGACACCTGCGCTTTTTAATTGCAGGATGATGCTCGGCAGGTCACCATTTGAGCTGGACCCAAGCTCCCATATCCACATGAATGTTGCAGGTATTGGCATACACACCACCCTCTCCTGTCGTCTTCAGAATGTTTCACTCATGCACAGATTCACACCAGTAAACGTGTACCGAAGGGTCAACTGCAGTTAGGATGCCGCCACAATACAAAAAAGGGGATCTGCCCGCTGCTGAACAAAAAACCCCTTTCCCCTGTATATGCGGCCAGACCTGTGAATATTCGTCGTTTTTACGTTCCTACGGGTTTTGTGCAACAAAAAACCCAGCGGTTTTTGGAAGTGAAAAACACCCATCTCCATTTATTATTGTTACTACTTCCTCACGTACAAAATCATATACACATTGCCACTGGTTATCAGATATCTCATTATCTGTATCACCGTGTTTCATAACTCCTGACGAATAATAATCCATCAGCGGCTCTGGATCTGTAAATTTCAGCAAATCATAAAGTACATTCGACTCGAACCATTGGAAGTGTGGACGAAGAAAGTCAGAACCGTTTTCTAATGAAAAGCCTACATTCGGAACTGAGCGGAGAACAATGTGCTCTGGAATTGCAGCTTTCCGTTGACATTCCACATGCATGTCCCAAAGCGGTCCCATTGATAATTGACTATTAGTCGCAGCCATCAATTTTCCACCGGGTTTAAGAACTCTTTTCAACTCTTCTAGAGCCCTGTTAATATCTGGTACATGATACAGCATGAAATTCGCCATCACGAGATCAAATGACTCGTCAGCAAACTGAAGATTTTGTACATCGCCAATGCACAACTCTACGTTCGGATGTTTATTTGCTTCAGCTCGAATATCAGACAGCATCCCCTCTGACAAATCAATCCCTACAACAGAACCTCCATTTTCAGACAAAATAGTTGCAAGCGGAAATAACCAAGCCCCCGAACCACATCCAGCATCTAACGCTCTCTCAGAACCTTTAAACTCAATCTGATTAAAAGCCCACTCAGCAAACAAAAATGGAGCTTGACTGTACAATTTGTGAATATTAACTCTGGTTTGAAGATTCTTCTTTGTCCCGTATTGCTCCAAAACTAAGTCTTTATTGTGCAATCTGCTCACCCACCTCGCTGTTACTTGTTCGAAAGTTTTTCTAACCACTGTTCATTCCCTTTATTCTGGAACAAAATCTCTCCCGAATCATTACGAATTATGGCTGCTACACTTAGCATAAAGATTAATTCATTTCCAACTCTTTCTCGAATATTTTTATAAAAATCGGACATACCCATTTTTTGAACTCCTTATGTTTATTAATCGGCTGTCTGTTTCGATCAGGAAGCACAGCAGGTTCTGGAATGATCGAATAACCAAAATCACCATTTCTTCAGTGGGGGTAGAGTTGTAAATTGTAGGTGTCGGGCTTCTCTTTGCATCGATGCCACTATTGTCCACCGTCTGCACGCTGGTAGCGGAGAAGTACGACACCAGAACTGAACACCTTTGTTTCAACAAGCCGCAGGTTGATTTTGTAGTCCAACGCATGGAACATCGGCTTGCCCCCTCCGACAACAACCGGATGTATGTAAAGTCGGAATTCATCGATCAAACCGAGTTTCATAAACGTCGAGGCGATTCCAGAGCCTCCGACAGACAGATTCTTACCTGGCTGCTCTTTCAACTTGACGATCTCTTCAGCGATATTTTCCCTGACTAGTCTGGAGTTCCATTCGACCTGCTCAAGAGTCTTCGAAAATACGACCTTGGACTTGCTCTTCCAAATACGAGCGAAATCAATCTCGACTTGAGGGGCTGAAGGATTTAAATCCGCTGTCGGCCAGTAGTTTGACATATTCTCGTATAGCCCACGTCCATATAGGTTGATGTCGATTTCGCTCTCCTGTTCGTTGAAGTGCTTATGTAATTCCTCATCTGGGAACGACCAGTCAATATCCCCGTCTGGTCCCTCCATGTAGCCGTCAAGAGACACCATCATTGCGTAGATTACTGTTCTTTGAGTTTTGGTGCTTTTTGTCTGATCTGTCATGGTCATTTGTTGTTTCCACCTCTCATGAATAGTATGTCTGGAGGTTGCTAGTGCAGTAGGAAAAAGCACAATGTCCAAAGAAATGAGAAACGGTATAACTCCTTTGTAGTAGAAGACATAACTTTTTGTTTCAACTCCCAGACGATCATGCTATTCAAGGAAAAATGACTGGTAGTATCTTCAAAAACAAATTGAGCGATGGAATTTCGCTCAATAATTGTAAGCATATGTGCGTGATATTTTTTTCGAACATGAGATAAAATTTCAGGGGGGCGAT
>JAQBPP010000359.1 GCA_028287455.1 Bacilli bacterium
CTTTCAGGAGTTGGCCATACAAGCGAGTGAAGAAGGAAAAACTGCCTCCAACAATAATGACTTTGGATTTATAAATGATACGTATACCAAGTCGATCGAGCCTAAAAAAGACAGTGATAAAGGTGCATGGAAGCCCGGCAATTATCTCAAATCTGGCGAGTATGATGATTTGCAAGCGATCCTGGAAATCTTGCAAAAGGAGCATGCGGATCCCTTGTTTGTGTTGATCCCACGGAAGGGCGCTTGGAGTGACTTCATTGGCTTCAGCAAACCTTATCGCGAGGAACTCAATGCAAAAATTCGGTATCAGGTAACCGCAGCCGGATTCCAAGTAATCGATTACACCGACCATGAGTATGACAACTATTTTATGCGCGATACGAGCCATTTGGGATGGACGGGATGGGTCTATTTAGACGAAGATCTCTTGAAATTCGTTCACTACTAGTTCAATCATTAGCACTAAAGGGGTGAAATTCGATGTTAAGTGGGCCAGTAATAAATCTAACTGTCGAGCCCGAACGACCATTTCTGCACCCGTACCATCAAACGTTAACGATGAAAATGTTCATGGCACAGAAAGGCAGTGTGTATGTAACGTTTGAACACGCTTTGGATGTAATCCAAAAGATTGATCAACTGACACGTGGTATTCGCAAAATCATTTATCTGGTTGGCTGGCAGTATGAGGGTCATGATTCGAAGTATCCAGCCTGGTTTGAAGTGAATCACCGCCTGAAACGTTCCCAGGATGAAACAGCTGGAGATAGTCTGAAATGGTTAATGGACGAAGCTTTTAAGTTTCACACCACAGTGAGTCTGCATATTAACATGCTGGATGCGCTGGAGGACAGTCCGCTTTGGGATACTTATGTGGCGAACGACATTCTCGCCAGAGAGAAAGATGGCAGCCTGCGAACATATAAGTGGGGCTATCCGATCAGTTATACACGGGAATGGGATACAGGTTTTGCCCAAAAAAGAATTGATGCACTGTGCCAGATGCTGCCACTCGCGCGAGCAGGCACGGTGCACATCGATGCTTTCCATAGTCTGGTTCCGCTCCTTGGCGATGAATCGTACATTAGCCCTTACCATGAAATTCCTGTCGAGCAGGAAATTGAAACGCAGAAGAGAATTTTCCGGTACTGGCGCGATCAGGGAATCGATGTAACATCGGAATTTGCGACTTCTTATCGCAAGAGTGCCTTCATTGGCCTGCAACCGATGGCCTGGCATTTTCATGGTCTGGATCCCATGCAAGTTCCTGCATCTTTATACTGCGGCGGCAAAGGTGGGGATCCTCGGTTTGGCACCAGTATGCTCGGCGAAGGTATTATTCGCAAAGATCCGCAGATGCTGGCTGGTTTCCTGGCAGAATTTTGTCAAACCACTTTACCTTGGTATTACCTGAATTGCCTGGAACGCCTGCGAATGGATGACGATGGCGTGGTGCACTTCTCAGATCAGGTAACCAGTGAGTTGGACAAAGAAGGTATAGTAGTAATTAAGCAGAATAATGTCCTGCTGCGAAAAGGGGACGATCTGTTTATGCCGGCGCTTTGGCGCGATCAGCCAGAAATTATTGCTTTTAGTCAAAAGGGTTATCAAGATCGCGTTTGGAAGCTGCCAGCAGACTGGCAAACGTTCCAGCAAGCTGATCTGTTCGAAATTGGCCTCGAAGGTTTAAAATTATTGGAAGAGAATCAATCAATCAATAACGGAGAGATCAAGCTATCGCTTAAAGAAGGTCAAGCGATTTCGATTCTTCCGCGCTAGTAGCAGTCCAATGGAAAGGTGAGGAGTATAATGGAGGTCGCTTTTTATTCAAGTGAGTTTTTTCAAGGGCTTCAAGTTAAGATCCGGACTCATGCTTATGCTCAAAAATCTTTGGAGCAATTGCAGCTGCGGGTGCAACAATTGGCGGACAGACCCTTTGATATTCCGTTAACCGGGGGCGGATGGAGCCATGCCTATAACTGTCCTGACGATGGAGCATATTTGCAGCTGATTGACCGACATCATCATAAATGCCCGATTTGCAGTAAAGTTTGGAGCGGCTCACCATGGGACGATACTGCGATTGCGAATGAACACTGGAATTACAGCATGAGGTGTAAAGAAGCCGCCATCGTGTATGGGATTACGCACGATGACAGATTGTTGTCCTGGTGCAAGCAAATTCTGTTGTTTTACGCCGAGCATTATCACAGTTACCCCTTTCATGATAAAAAAGGAGGTACAGGCAATACAGGCGGCAAAGTGCAATGTCAAACGCTGTCTGAGGCCAGTTGGATCATTCCATTAGCGGAATCCTGTTATATATTTCGTCAATTAGGTGTCTTAACGGATGAAGAATTAATGAGATTGAAGGATAATCTGTTTCTGCCGGTTGTAGAAGTGATTAAAGAAAATCCTGCCGGGAAATCAAATTGGCAAACCTACCATAATGCTGCGAAAATTTGGATTGGTGCTGCCACTGAGGTGCAGCCGTTAATCGAAGAAGCTATCCAGGATCCGGACAACGGTTTCCTTTTTCAAATGGAGAACAGTTTGGGAAACGACGGTTTTTGGTATGAAGGTGCTTGGGGATACCATTTTTATACACTGACTGCA
>JAQBPP010000379.1 GCA_028287455.1 Bacilli bacterium
GGCAGTATGCGGGAGGTGATCAGACGGCGGTATACACGAGTACTCAAAGAGAAATTGCAGCTGCCGGATTTAATCGTCATTGACGGTGGCAAAGGTCAGATCCATGCCGCTTTGGATGTGCTCATCAATGAACTGAGTTTGGAGATTCCAGTTTGTTCACTTGCCAAGGATGAACGACACCGCACCTCGCAGCTGTTTTTTATGGATGACCCCGAACCGGTGAACATCCGCACTACCAGTCAGGCGTTTTATCTCCTGACACGGATTCAGGATGAGGTGCATCGGTTTGCGATTACTTTCTATCGCCAGCAGCACAGCAAGGAAGCCTTAAAATCAATTCTTGATGAGATACCAGGGGTTGGTGAACAGCGCCGTAAAACGCTGCTGAAACACTTCGGGTCGATTGACGCCATGCGCGGGGCGGAAGTCGATGAGTTTCGAAAAATCGGGATCGGGGAGAAACTGGCGCTTGACATCCTGAACTACTTACGAAACTAACCCTTGTTGCAGTGCGAATTGTGGACAGGCCATCTTCCAACAGCGGTATGAATTAACAGTATATGGGAAAACTAAATATTGAACAAAAGTTCATATATTCGACACTGTTCTTGACACGTATCTGTAACAGATTTACAATCTTTTTGGAAAACTTTCGGGTCACGTAATGAAGACCCGATGGAACCGGTGAAGCAGAAACAGTGTGACAGGACCTGTTCTAGCTTAAACCAGGGGAGGGCATTTTGCTGATGCAATCATCATATCAGGATTTTTGGTTTCGCAGACTCCACTCTTTGTCAGGGGTAGTTGCAGTAGGGTTATTTTTATTGGAACACTTGTTTACCAACTCTACTGCTACAAATGGAGCGGCCGCATTTAACCAAACGGTCGCAAACCTCCACAGCATCCCGTACTTAGTGGTTGTCGAATCTGTGTTCATTTTTTTACCGCTTCTTTATCATGGCGTCTATGGACTTTATATCGCTTTTACTGCGGGTTACAACGCAACACGGTTCGGCTGGTTTCGAAACTGGATGTTTGTTTTGCAAAGAATCACAGGTGTTATCACGTTTGTGTTTGTCATTTTCCACTTGTACACCACACGTTTTAGCGGGAACACAGTAAACTTCCAAATGGTTGCAGACATTGTCTCCAATCCGCTCTACTTCTGGTTTATGATTATTGGGGTTGTATCAGCAATTTTCCATTTTGCAAATGGCCTCTGGTCATTCTGTGTTCACTGGGGCTGGACCGTTGGGCCGCGGGCACAACGCGTATCTGCTTACGTGTTCGGCGTATTCTTCTTGGTATTGGCTTTTGTTGGTGTGAATGCGATTCTGGCGTTCACGCACCAGGCGTAGGAGGGAAAACAAATGGCAGGTCAACGGATTGTTATAGTTGGTGGGGGTCTTGCGGGACTGATGGCCACCATTAAATGTGCGGAAGCTGGAATTGCAGTGGATTTGTTTTCACTGGTTCCTGTCAAGCGATCGCACTCTGTTTGTGCGCAAGGCGGAATAAACGGTGCTGTTAACACCAAAGGGGAAGGCGATTCTCCGTGGGAGCACTTTGACGATACCATTTATGGCGGGGACTTCCTCGCAAATCAACCGCCTGTTCAGGCCATGTGTGACGCAGCACCTGGCATCATTCATTTGCTCGACCGGATGGGCGTTATGTTTAATCGAACAGCAGAAGGTCTGCTTGATTTCAGACGTTTCGGGGGTACCAAATACCACCGAACCGCTTTTGCTGGCGCTACAACAGGACAACAAATTCTGTACGCGCTCGACGAACAGGTTCGCCGGTTTGAAACAGAAGGACTTATCCAAAAATACGAAGGTTGGGAATTCCTATCGGTTGTACTGGATGATGAAGGCACCTGCCGCGGCATTGTCGCGCAAGATCTTCGTTCCATGGAAGTACACAGCTTCGTCGGGGATGCTGTGATTTTAGCGACTGGCGGCCCAGGCCTGGTCTTCGGCCGTTCAACGAACTCGATCATCAATACAGGAACTGCCGCATCTGCGGTGTATCAGCAAGGCGCACGTTATGCAAACGGTGAATTCATTCAAATTCATCCGACAGCCATTCCTGGAGACGATAAATTACGTCTCATGTCTGAATCAGCGCGTGGTGAAGGCGGCCGTGTTTGGACCTATAAGGATGGCAAGCCCTGGTATTTCCTGGAAGAGAAGTATCCTGCGTATGGCAACCTCGTGCCGCGTGATATCGCCACACGGGAAATATTCCACGTTTGCGTAGATTTAAAACTCGGCATCAACGGTGAATATCAGGTTTACTTGGACGTTTCACATATTCCCAAAGAAGTTTTGGATGTGAAACTGGGCGGCATCATGGAGATATACGAGAAGTTTGTCGGGGATGATCCGCGCAAGGTTCCGATGCGTATTTTCCCAGCCGTTCACTATTCGATGGGCGGATTATGGGTGGATTATAAGCAGCACACCAACATTTCGGGTCTGTTTGCTGCAGGTGAATGTGATTACTCGCAGCACGGTGCAAACCGTTTGGGTGCGAATTCACTCTTGTCGGCTATCTTCAGCGGTACGGTGGTAGGTCCGGAGGCGGTACACTACGTTCAAGGTTTGAAAAAGGCGTCTGGTGATGTTGTGCAATCTGTATTTGAGCGCGAGCGGCAGAAACAGGAAGACCGCTATGAAAACATTGTCAAAATGGATGGCAGCGAGAATCCCTATCAGATTCATCGCGAATTAGGCAGTGTCATGACTGAAAACATGACGATTGTCCGTTATAATGAAAACCTGAAGAAGACCGATGAGAAGATTCAGGAATTGATGCAGCGCTATCAGCAGATTGGCGTCGCGGATAAATCGCAGTGGGAAAACCAGATGGCTCCATTTACAAGACAGCTATGGAATATGCTGGAACTTGCGCGGGCGATGACCATCAGTGCGCTGCAGCGAAATGAGTCACGCGGTGCGCATTATAAACCCGAATTTCCTGACCGCGATGATGAGAACTTCTTGAAGACGACGCTCGCCACCTGGTCTCCAGATGGTCCTAAAATCACTTATGAAGATGTGGATGTATCGCTGATTAAGCCGCGGCTGCGCAATTATAGCGTAGAAAAGGAGGCGACCAAATAGTGAGCGACAATAAATTAGTTCATCTAATCATTGAACGACAAGACGCACAAGATCAAAAACCTTACACGGAAGAATTTCAAATTCCGTATCGCACCGGTATGAATGTAATTGCTTGTCTGATGGAGATCCAACGCAATCCTGTCAATAGTAAAGGGCAAAAAGTCTCCCCTGTAGTTTGGGAATCCAATTGCCTGGAAGAAATCTGCGGTGCTTGCATGATGGTCATCAACGGCAGGCCGCGTCAAGCTTGTTCGGCGCTGGTTGATAAGCTGGAGCAACCCATCCGTGTGCGCCCGGCACGCACTTTCCCGGTTATTCGGGATCTGATCGTCGATCGTAAACGCATGTTTGACGCGCTCAAACGGGTCAAAGCATGGGTTCCCATTGATGGAACCTATGATTTAGGGCCAGGTCCACGGCTGGCAGAAAAAGATCGTCAATGGGCTTATGAGTTATCGAAGTGTTTCACCTGTGGTGCGTGTGTAGAAGCTTGCCCCAACGTAAACGAAAGAACGAACTTTATTGGTCCTTTTGCAATTTCCCAAGTTCGGTTGTTCAACACTCACCCAACAGGCGCAATGCATGCTGAAGACCGGCTGGATGCGCTGATGGGCGAGGGCGGCATACACGAATGCGGCAACTCGCAAAACTGTGTGCAGGTTTGTCCAAAAGGGATTCCGCTCACGACCTCAATTGCTGCAATGAACAGATCTGTTAATAAGCGCGCTTGGGGCGGTTGGCTGCGGAAATAATTAAAGCGTCATAATTTTAGTGTCAGTTACGAACTGTTTAAAAAGCATCACAATTTGCAGTTGTTCGCAGGCGCGCATGGTGAATCAGACGTCTAGCTCATCTACACGATCCGAAAGGAGAAGTTGCTATGGGTATCCGAATGAATGCACCGCTGCAGCTCAGAATTGACGATTTGATCGAACTCGAGGCACTGCTTGAGGCATCCAATCTGCAGGTGAATGCGATCGAGTCTGATGCAGAACCAACTGCCGGGGTAAATCAGCCGACTGACAAGAATGACAAAAACGATCTAGCCTCACATTGATTTCATTGGTAAACTTGATATGAATCTGGCAAAGGGCCCCAGTTTAACTGGGTCCCTTTGTTGAAATTACAGTTATTGGGAGGGTTTTTATGAAAAAAGTA
>JAQBPP010000160.1 GCA_028287455.1 Bacilli bacterium
GAATATTCCTGGTCCTTCAAGATGACCTTCCCTTTACCGCGAGGGATAAAATGGAATTCAAACTCCGAATGTTTATGAAAGCCGACCGTCTTGCCCGGCGGAAAGCTGGTCAAATGGCAGCGCAGCAACCGTATGCCGTATAGACCCCAACGAAACGTCAAATCGAGGCGATCAAGCGCAAAGCGATGTTCCTCGAGCAGTTGGAAGGGAAATGGTACAGCCCAGCTTTTGACAGAAGAGCGTTTGGATGAAGAATCATTCGGTCGCAATTTGTAATCCTGCCCTTCAGATCAGCGGGCAAGTTCGTCCAGCCCGACAGCTCGATTTTCCTTGACAGACAAGGTGGACGCTTCCATCAGTTTGGTCAAATCAACAGCCAGACGGGTGTTTTCTTCGCCGGTCGTATTTTCCTTGATATGATTCACCCATTGCTCGAACGCAGACAGGCGGCGGCCTGGCGCCTCTTGCAGCTTCCACTCTTTCGAAGCTTCTTCACCAAGCCTGGAAGTACGAAGCAGCAGCTTATTGTCCGGAAGTCCATACAAAATCGTTCCTTCAGTGCCGTGGACCTCGATGCTGAAAGGAGAATATTTGTTGACAAAGCCGGCTTCGACAATACCAATTGCACCATTTGAGTATTTCAGTACGGATACCGCATTGTCTTCCACCTCTTTGCCGGTTATGTAGCCATAATGCGCACTAACGCTTTCCGGCAAGCCTAAGAACAGGCGTGTCAAGTACATTGGATGACAACCTAGGTCGATCAACGCACCGCCACCGCACTGCTCAAGGCTGAAAAAGTGATCAGGCAGCCATCCTGCGGTTGCACCAGCATGCGAAAGCCGTATTCGAACAAGTGTAAGATTCCCCAACAACCCCTTCGCCAATATTTCTTGTATGGCCAATGTGTAGGGGTCATTCAGCCTGGGCAGTGAAACAGTGAATTTTACTCCTGCTTTTTGGACTGCTGTCAAAATCTCATTACATTCTTTAAGTGTAGGTGCGATAACCTTTTCTGTGAAAATGTGCTTTCCGGCGTTAGCGGCCTTAATCAACACGTAGCGATGGATATTGGTTGGTGCGTTAACAATTACCGCGTCAATATCCTTTTGTGCGAGCAGTTCATCGAGTTTAGCATAGAACGGAACGCCGCGTTCGGCTGCTTCCTTTAGCCCTCGCTCTGGTATTTCGTCCCAGACGGCGACAATCTCCGTATCCGGATGCGCGGTTGCTTGCTTAGCGTAATCTCTGGCGTGTACATGCCAAAAACTTAAAATGGCTGCTTTAATCATGGGTCGACTCTCCTTATCCTACTATAAATTCACGACATAAGTTTATGCTAGCATAGTTTAATCCTGCTCATTAGTTCAATTTCATGACATTAATAGTATAAATTTACGACATCATTGAATATCAGCAAACATCTCAACGTAAAATTCCAGGAACTGCAGTCTAGCAATTCCATTACATCCTAAAGTTCTTGTTGAGGTTTTTAAAATGATCTTCTATAATTTAAACAGATTCTGTACTGTGGACTGTCCACATACCACGATGCAGACATAGGGGGACCTTCTTTGACATTCGACAATACCCTTCTTTATCACAAAATTAAACTCTTTCTCCGGGAGGAAATCCTAAATAAAACAGCAAGTGATACCGAAATCCGCCTCGATGCAGAACGTAAAATGGCTGAAGATTTGGGAGTAAGCCGGTCCAGCATTAATAAGGCGATCTCGGAATTGACTGCTGAAGGATTTTTAATCAAGCGGAGAGGCAAGGGGGTGTTCATTCCAACAAAGGAGCAGCTAGCCGTCAAAGAAAGTCAATTAAATACGATCGCTCTGCTGCTGCCTGATACAAATGATTATTTTTACGCTGAAATCTCAAGAGAAATCGAAAAGATTGCATTCGAATACGGCATTCATATCATGTTTTGTTTGATTGGAAGGGACCCGGAGAAGGAAAGAAGTTTTTTGAACAGTGTTCTTCAAAAACGGTTTGTGAAAGGAATCATTGCCGTCCCGCATTTAAGTTCAGAAAACCTTTCGATCTACCGGAAACTGAATCAAACAGGGTTCCCAGTTGTACTTATTAATCGGATACATGAAACCATGAAGGATTTACCCCACGTCGTATATGATCAAGGCCAAGGTGCATACGAGGGAGTACACCATTTGTTTCAAACGGGCAGAGGAACCATGCTGTTTATAGGTGATGAACGAGACGGCTATCAGTCGTATTTGCGGAAAACGGGCTTTGACCGGGCTCTTCAAGAGCTTGGACGAGGAGACGGATTTGAGCTGTACGGCAATGAGGATCATTTCGAAGACAAACTGGTGCAAATGATCGAACGATCTCATATTGATGGAGTGATTGCCTATAATGACATCATCGCAACCCGGGCAATGAATGTTCTCATTAACCACGGCTTTCATATTCCAAAGGACGTGGCAGTAATAGGGTTTGATAATTCGCAGCTGGCGGACATCGCAATGGTACCGTTGACTTCGGTGAGATTCGCCAAGAAGAAGTTAGCGAACCTGGCATTTGATACGATTTTCCATTTGATTAGGGGGGAGTCCTGCGAAACTACGCATATTCTTTCCACGTCCTTGGAAATTCGAAACTCAACTAAAGATAGGGATTCATGTAACGGGTAGGCTGATTGCGAAGACCGGATGAAAGCGGTACCAAAATCTAAGGACAGGAGAAATGAAAAATGATTAAAAAACATTTGGGCATCACTTCTCTATTGTCAATTTCTTTTTTATTGGTAACTGCATGTGGCAGTAACAGCACTCCAAGCACAGACACGGCAACCAAAACTGAAAACGCCCAGCCGAAAGAAATTTTACTCCAAGGCGTGGATAATCCACTCTTTCAAGATTTATTGGTCAAACAGTTTCCGCAGTATCACTTCACTTTTTATAAAGCCAGTGAAAAGCCATCGTTACAAGACTTGGTAGCACAGGGGACCCCGATCGATATGGTCATGGAGTCTTATGGTCAATTTAGTTCGCCAGGATTTGCCCTTTCACTAGGTTTGCAGTATGACATGACTGATTTGGTGAAAAAACACAACTTTGATCTCAGTCGTTTTGAACAATCGCCGATTCAAGGTATTCAACAGTTAGGTGGACTGTATGGAATTCCCATTACACTTAGCCCCTTAGTGTTATATTACAACAAAGACATCTTTGACAAATTCGGTGTGGCCTATCCCAAAAATGGCATGACCTGGGATCAAATCAGCGAATTGGCCAAGAAGTTTGACCAAAATGTCGACGGCGTTCAATATGTTGGCTTTGTCACCGATGTGGATCATCCCTGGAATTCAAATCAATTATCGCTTCCCTATGTTGACCCAAAGACTGGCAATGCCTCAGTTGGCACAGCGGAC
>JAQBPP010000007.1 GCA_028287455.1 Bacilli bacterium
GTCACTGGCATTAAAAGGAAGTGGTCGAATCAACGAGCAAACTAGAAATAAAATTCAACAACTGGCTAAAGAACTACATTATATTCCGAATTCGATTGCGCGTTCGCTGGTGCAGAAGAAAAGTCAAACCGTTGGATTTCTTGTACCTAGAATCACTAGTTCCATTCAAATTGAAGCTGCACAAATGATTGAGCGAAAATTAATCGCCAATGGATATAACATGATTTTGATGACGACCGATAATAATCCGGAATATGAATCTTATGCATTGGATATTTTACTGTCTCGTCAAGTGGATGGTATATTCTTATATCCGATTAAAATCCATAATGCTGAGAAAATCAGGTCCATTCGCGAGGCGAATCATCCGATCATCCTCTTGTCTGGAGGGGAATACGATCCTCCGAGTGATGCGGTGTATATGAACCGGTTCTTAGGAGCTTACAAAGCTGCTTCCTATCTGTCCAGATTAGGACATCGCAAGATCGCCTTCATTTGTGCGGGTTTCGTAAACGATAACGAAAAACTTAAGGGTTATAAAGCTGGATTAGAGGATAATGGGTTGATCTATAAACCGGAGTTGGTCAAATCTGTAAACGAGTTAACTTATGAACAGGGTTATCTTTCTGCCGCTGACTTGTTTCAACAAGAGAAACCTACGGCTATCTTGGCGGCGGGGGATTATTTAGCGCTTGGTGCGCTCAGGTGGTGCCGTGAACAAGGCCTGCGTGTTCCAGATGACGTTGCCATCGTGGGTTTTGATGATTTAGAAGCTGCACGCTATGCAGAGGTTTCTTTAACGTCTGTAACTTACAATTTCTCAGAAATAACGAATTGTGCAACTGACCTTTTGTTCTCGATGATGGAAGCAGAGGGTAATTTAACTTCATTAAAACCAAAAAGGATTGAAATTGAGCCTCATTTGGTGATTAGAGATTCGTGTGGGTACAAAAAGGGTGGCTTAAAGACTGACTGATAGCGTGCTTTACCACTTTGAATATATGGCCGGTTGTCTAATTTCCTTGATCCGGAAGGCGTGCAGATTGAAATTGTAGACCGCAAGGATGTAAGAGAGCTTTAACAACTTTAAAGATAAAGGCGGGAATATTCATGATTAAAGGCATCGGACATGCGGCATTCGTTGTAAAAGACAGAGAAAATTCACTGCACTTTTATTGTGACATTCTCGGATTTGAGAAGATATTCGAATTAAACAATTCTAATGGTGAACCTACGTTAGTTTATTTAAAAGTACAAGATGGACAGTTTATTGAACTGTTTTATAATGGTCAAGTGGATCTGCCAGAATTTAGCAAGGCTAATGTTGGTTATTACCACTTATGCTTGGAAGTGGACGATGTACAAGAGATCGCAAATCATTTGAAACAAAATGGCTTAACGCTGTTAGTGGAACCCAAACAAGGCAGAGATTTAAATTATCAGTGTTGGGTAAAAGATCCGGATGGCAATCGAATTGAATTTATGCAAATGAATCCTGAATCCTTACAATCAAAATCATCAACGAAGAAATAGGAGGAATCGCGAACCCTGATTGTAGGAAAATTTTTGCTAGCCAAATTGAAAGCGCATCCATTATAATTTTAGGTATAAGTTTTTAAGCTTTATGTAGACGATAGAGAGAGTTCACAGGGGGATCTAGATGAAAACGTTTAAGTTATTGTTAGTAAGAGGCTTTCTGTTAGTTTTGCTTTTGTCGCTTGTATCGGCCTGCGGAAAAAGCGCAGCTCCTGCCGATTCAGTGAACTTGAATGAGCCGGTAACGCTTGTGTTCAAGTCACAATTTGGCGACACCCAGGATACGTTTGATCAGAAATATGGGAATAAAATCAGAGCCAAATTCCCAAATGTCACGATCAAGTTCTCACAACGCGATGCCACCAATAATATTAACACGTTGGTCAATTCAGGCGATGTGCCGGACATTATGTATGGGAATTTATCGGGCATCGACGATCTACTGATCAATCCTGGTCTTGCGTATGATATGACTCCGATGGTGCAGAAATATCACTATGATTTAAACCGGTTTGAGCCGGTGCTGCTCGACAACATTCGCAAAACGAATCCGACTGGTGCGCTCTACGGCTTGCCCATGCCATCCGGCGGCGTGCAAGTGCTGTTTTACAACAAAGATTTGTTTGACAAGTTCGGCGTCGGTTATCCCAAAGATGGCATGACCTGGGATGATGTTTACGATTTAGCCAAGCAATTGTCGCGCGTAGACGGCGGCACTACGTATCGCGGCTTCAGCTCCTTTATTTCCGCTATTCTGCGCGATAACCAGCTGTCAGTGCCTTACCTGGATCCAAAGGCTGATCAAATGGCCGACCCGGCAAAATGGACACAGATTTTCAACAATCTCAGCCGGTTTTACGCGATTCCAAACAATACCCGCGACCCTAAACAAAAGAGTCAAACGTACGAGCTGCAGACTTTTGCAGCCCAAAAAAATGTTGCGATGCAAGTGAACCAATTCGGCCAGTACACCTCCTTCCCGGCTGATATGCACTGGGATATGGTATCGATGCCTGTATTCAAAGATGGACCCAAAGCAGCCAACCAGTCCCAATACTATTACTGGTTTATTACCAATAGCAATCAACACAAAGATATCTCGTTCCAGATCGTTTCTTATATGCTGTCTGATGAAATGCAGCTAGCCGACACCAAACAGTTCGCGGACATCCCTTCGTTAAAAAGTTCGAGTTCAATTTACAAGTCGATCGGTCAAGATGTTCCGGTCTTACAAGGGAAAAACATTCATGCAACGTATTACTATGCACCGGCTCCTTCTTCGCCGGCCCGCGATCCCAAGTTAATTGGCGCAGACCCCAATGACCTGAAGGTGACAATGGAAAATGAGTTCAACCAGGTTACTCTCAGTAATGTGGATATCAACACGGCGATGCGCGATGCGCAGGATGCAATGTCCAAAGCAATTGATAAGAAGAAACAAGCCGCTCAATAATTCAAAGGTAACGAGCAATGGGCCACCAGCTGCTTCCAGCATCGGTGGCCCGTTTCTTACTAGCAAGAAATCGGCGAGGGATGGATGATGAACATTCAGTTGAGGGATAGTCAAAGCAGGCTTTTGTGGACAGCACGAATTGATTATGCAGTGGGCAGCAGGGTGGAAATGCATAACCACGAGGACTATGAGCAGCTGCTCGTGGTGCTGGCTGGAGAAGGGCAAATGGACATCCAGGACCATACGCAGTCACTTCGGTCTGGGAATGTGTATTTGTTTTTAAGAGGGGTTCCACATAGATTTCATTTTTCACAACCAACGATTACATTAGATTTCAAGTTTCGTGTCAGCGATCAGAACCTGCTGGACTGCCTGTCCATGACCGGTCCGGAAGGATCGTATACGGAGCAAGATTTGTTGGAACTGAAACAATGGTATAAGATGTCACTCGCCAATATGCGCGAGCCCGGTTCATTTCTGCCGCTGCGAATTGATGCAGGGTTTAAAGGCACGCTTCTGTCCTTATTCCTGCAAAAGCAGAATACCCGCAAAGAGCCCTATTTGGTTTATTCCACGCTTGGTGATCAAGAACCGTTTGTGCAATTTCTGAAACATCACTACGCTGATAAAATCACTCTCAATCAAATCGCAAAACATTTTGGTTTCAATCCAAATTACCTGATCAAGGTATTTCATAATAAGACCGGCATGACACCGATTCAGCTGCTGCAGGAGATTCGCTTGGAAAAAGCGCGCGAGTACCTGGAATTCACTTCTCTTCCCCTATGGGAAGTGGCTGAAAGGGTAGGGTGGACACTGCCCTACTTTTCCAAAATCCTGAAAAAGCGAACGGGTCAAACCCCTTCTCATTATCGAGACTCCATTACCAATGCAATAGGTGAAGATATTTTGCTGGAGCACGATTTTTCCAATGAATGGCGCGTTATTGAAGTGTGATAAGCAATCAATCATCTGATACACAATCAATGATTGGAAGAATGACGTTTTTTTGATACGATAAGACTAGCTAAATTTGATCTATTGGAGTGGACACCGATGACTTCGAAAACATTGAGCATACTTTCACAAGAAGAGTTATCCGGCTGGTGGGCGAAGATTCAAACCAAAGTCGACCAGATGGTGAAGCAAATGGGTGACAAATCTCCTCACGTGTCTGCAGCTGGCGTTTACGACGACATGAGGGTTGATTGGTGGACTTCCGGCTTTTGGCCTGGCCTGTTGTGGGTCATGCACGACATGACTGGAAAGCAGCATTATCGGGATGCGGCATGGTCCTGGGATGAGCGGATCGAGCAGTGCTTTTTGCGTGAAAACCGGTTTCATCATGATGTAGGCTTTCAATTCCTGGCAACAGCTGTTATTAAGTACAAATTAACTGGAGATGCGGATGGGAAGCGCAGAGGTTTGCAGGCTGCGAACTTCTTGGCCGGACGTTTTAATCCAGTCGGGGGCTTCATCCGCGCATGGAATCAACCGGAACGGCCGGGTTGGTCGATCATTGACACGATGATGAATGTTTCCATTCTGTTTTGGGCGGCACAAGAGCTCGGCGATGCCAGATTTTCCCACGTTGGCAAAGCTCATGCAGACACTGTCATGAACAAGGTGATCCGACCGGATGGCTCGGTCCCCCATATTACTGTCTTTGATCCCGAAACAGGTGATGTGCTCGAATACGTAGGTGGACAAGGTTATTCACCTTCTTCTTCCTGGAGCAGAGGTCAGGCGTGGGCCATTTACGGCATGGCCAATACTTACAAATATACGGGCGACAAACGATATCTGGAAGCGGCCAGGCGGGTTGCTCACTATTTCATCAGCTGCCTGCCGGAAGATTATGTCTCTCACTGGGATTTCCGGGTTCCGGATCTGACGGGTGAACCCCGCGACACATCGGCCACCAGTTGTGCAGCGTCTGGATTATTGGAAATTGCTGAGCACCTGCCTGCGGAAGAAGGTCGAATCTACCGGACAGCAGCTGAGAAAATGCTTCGATCGCTGACCGAAAACTACAGTACTTTGGATCGACTCGAATATGAAGGAATCCTGCTTGCGGGTACCGGCTCGAAACCTTCGAACAGCAACGTCAATGTTTCCCTGATATATGGCGATTATTTCTATGTGGAAGCAGTATCCAAGCTGCTCGGCTGGTCGCATGCTATTTTCTAAATTTTTTCGTCATTGAAGAGAGGCTTGAAGACGGGAGAAGGAGGGTGGCTTAAAATGGGTCTGTTAACGTCAAACCGAAACAATCAACAGAGCGGCTTATTTGACCGTAATTGGATTTTGGCCAAAGCAGACGCGTCGCTGAAGGCAAACCCCATTCATATCACAGATGCGGTTGCACCGCTTAGTGAAGGCGGCAGTCACGATTTTTACTCCAATGGAGACTACTGGTGGCCGAATCCGAATACGCCGAACGGTTTGCCTTATGTGCGCCGGGACGGGGAAACCAATCCGCAGAATTTTGAAGCGCACCGCTTGTTCCTGCGCAGCCTTCGCAGCAGCGTCGCGAATCTTGCTGCAGGCTATATCATTACAGGAAACGAATCTTACGCGGACAAAGCGGTATTGCTTCTGCGGGAATTTTTCTTGAATGACTCCACCAAGATGAACCCTCACCTGTTGTATGCCCAGGCCATCCCGGGCGTTAGTCCGGGCAGAGGCATTGGAATTATTGATACGTTGCATTTGATTGATGTTCCGTTTGCGATTGAAGCGATTAAGAATTCCCGGGCGATGACTGAGGAAGTGTATTCGCAGCTGAAACAGTGGTTTGCTGACTATTTAAACTGGATGAGTACACATCCAAACGGCATTGACGAAATGAATGCAGGCAATAATCATGCAGTCTGTTGGTATGTTCAGGCGGCTGCCTTTGCCCTCTTTACCGCAAACTCAGAAATGCTGCAGTACTGCCGGCAGCAATTTAAAGAGGTGCTGCTCCCGAAGCAAATGGCAGCAGACGGAAGCTTCCCGCGTGAGCTCGGCAGAACTAAACCATATGGTTATTCTATTTTCGTGTTGGATAATATGGTCACGTTGTGTCATTTGCTGACAACCCCTGAAGAAAATTTATGGGAGTTTCGTTTGCTGGACGGCAGAGGGATTCGATTGGGATTGGAGTATCTTTATCCTTATGTTGTGGATAAAGAGGCATGGCCATACCCGCCGGATGTGGAACACTTCGAAGGTTGGCCTGTAAGAGCGTCTTTTCTGCTGTTTGCCGGATTGGCTTTGAGCAAAGAAGAATATATTCAGCTGTGGAAACGCCTGGATCCGGATCCAACTGATCAGGAAGTCCGTCGCAATTTAGCGATTCGGCAGCCCATTTTATTTGTATAACTAGTTTAGGCTATGTGTAACTGGCGAAACGTGGAGCACCACGGTGGAGCACATAGTTCAGATATGCCGCTCGCCTGGGCAGAGGTAGGGGATGATTCCCTTACCTTTTGTTTATTCCAAGCAGCCACAAGGCCTCTGAACGGGGGCCGCCACCAAGGGGGAAAAACGATGAGCAAGCGAGTCTACAATTTTAATCCAGGTCCGGCAGCACTGCCAGTACAGATTTTGCAGCAAGGACAGGAAGAATTTGTTGAGTTTCAGGATTTGGGAATGTCTATCATGGAAATTTCGCATCGGAGCAAACAATACGAACAGTTAAACGACGAAACGCAGCAATTGCTGCTGAAAATTCTGGGCATTAAGTCCGGCTATCAGGTACTGTTTATGGCAGGAGGAGCCAGTACACAATTCGCTTTGGTGCCGATGAACTTCTTGAAGACTGGCCAAGTGGGCAGTTATGTGTTGACGGGGAGTTTTGCTGAGAAAGCGTATCAGGAAGCTGCAATAATTGGAGAAACCGCAATTGCCGCAAGCACCAGCGAGCAGAAATGGAGCCGGCTGCCTGCTATAAACGAGATTGACATCGCGGCAAATTCGGCTTATCTGCATTTAACTGGGAATAATACGATTGA
>JAQBPP010000009.1 GCA_028287455.1 Bacilli bacterium
CATTTCCTGCATCGAGAATTTAATTGGGCGGCTTAAACTTCTGCCCAAAGACAAAGATTCTTACGGTCTGGTTCATTCCGACTTGCATCAGAAGAATTTCTTTGTGCAAAACGGCAGCATCACAGCATTTGATTTTGATGATGCGGGTTATCACTTTTTCATTAGTGATATTTCGATCATTCTCTACTCGGCGATCTGTTATCCAGCAAAGAAATCAGATGACCAATCGGAGTTTGCAAAACTCTTTTTCCACCATTTTATGGAAGGCTATCATAGCGAAAACCGCTTAGATTCGTTTTGGTACGACACGATCCCTGATTTTATACGAATGCGTCATGCCTTAGCGCTTGTGACATTTTATCAGATATCAAATATATCCGCTTTGAAAGAGAATCAATTGGAAATGCTGGAACAACATCATTTCGAAGTGGAAAATAGGATGCCTGCCTTCCCGTTTGAATCGCTTCGTTAAACCGTTCTGTCAATCAATTCAGCGAGGGTTCAGCGTACTACAGCTGAGCCCTCAGTCATAATGGTATTTGTTAAAGAGTTATCATCACTCAAGTTTACCCTCTAAATTAACCAAAATATTTTTCGGATTTCGAACAGCAACAAATTCAACTGGTTCAGTATCGCTAATATTCTTTTCAATGTGCGGTATAAACGGAGGGACGTACATAAAATCACCAGGGCCTAACTCTACATACTCCTTGTATCTTTCTCCATAGAAAATCCTTGTGTGACCACTCAAAATGTAAACACCTGTTTCAGCCTCACCATGATGATGCGCTCCAGATTCCTTGCCGGGGGCACTAGTAACACGTCCCATCCACAGATGTGGCGCCTCAACACCTGTTCTCATTGGCAAATTTTCGATTTGGTTTGTAGCGGTATCAAGCCCCGATGCACGCACTACCGTAATTTCACTATTGCTTAGATGATTTAAGGTGTCTTGGTAAGCTTTGTTATCATCCAAATTAACAACTATATTTCCCGGATTCCGAGCAGTAATAAAGACTACCGGCTCAGTGTCGCTTCTATTCCTTTCAATATGCGGAACAAACGGAGGCACGTAAACAAAATCACCGGGCCCTAAGTCCACATACTCCTCGTACTGTTCTCCATAATAAATCCTCATATGACCACTCAAAATGTAGCCCGTTGTTTCAGCCTCACCGTGATGATGCGACCCGGAATCCTTACCCGGTTCATCGGTGACTCGCCCCATCCAAAGCTGTGGGGATTCAACAACAGTTTGTTCAGGCGAATTTTGCGTTTGTGCAGTCCCTGAATCTAGCTCTTCTGCTCTTATGACCCTGATTGCTTCGTAACTGGCCACATACAATTCTCCTATTCCCATTTTCAACTTAAAGAATAACAAGATCCGAACTCACTACTAACCCTCTGCTGTCTGTCACATTTAAGAAGTAGGCCTGGCAGTTGTCAGGAATTTCAGCCAAAATAGTGTTGCTTACATCGATCTGCGCAGGTATAACTGCCCAATTTGCCTTGAACCAGTCCGATCTATCTTCCGTATAACATAACTCAGCATTTGTTAAAGAGGTTTGTGTATCCACAGTGAATTTAGCTTGTATTATGTTTTTCTCGTTCCGGGTGATGCTGGGCAGCGGCAGCTGCTGCTGCACAATGCTGTCGGCAAACGCATATATTTCCTGCGGAGCCCAGCCGTGTGCGTGCGAGTGTTTCATTCCTGGTTGAATGCTTAACACAGACCTGCTTTTGACCGATCGGTAAGATTTTGTGAAGATCTCCGGCGAGAAATGCTGATCCCCAGTTGAATTCACCCACAGCATGGGCATTGCGGCATCCGGCAGATAGCTCGATGGATCCCACATGCTGATGACTCTGTCAGCATCAGCCCCCATGTTGGCAAATGCTCTGCCATATTGATTTTGCGCTTCAAATAAATACCCGCATCCATACACCGGGATTGCGAAGCGGAAACGCTGATCCAGACCCGCAACCAGGCTGCAAATAATGCCACCCCAAGAGATTCCGGTCATCCCAATGCGCTTCTCGTCTACTGCATCAAACGATCGGAGTAAAGAATTGGCCAACACTACATTCGCGGCTGCATGGTACATCCACTGTTCTTCAACAGGCAAACGATAGTCTGCAAATATATCTTGCCTGGCAGGGCCTGACCATGAATGAGCAGGCCAGATTTTGTCGACTTTTTCGCCGGGATAGTGACCTTCCAGATCCATCGCAATTGCGGCATATCCGCGTTCCGCCCAAATGCGCACCCATTGTTCAAATGCGGTACCCCCTCCGCCATGAACCAGCACCACCCCGGGCACTTTTTCACCGGAATGATGCTCGGGTATCGCATAATAAGCGAACAATCGAGTTTGTTTTCCTTGGTAAGGCATTCCTTCGAAGAAGATCGCTTGAACCCCTTTTTGCTCAGGCAAATCTGCCGGAAATACGCGCGGCGCTCTTGATAAAGAGTCCAGGTTCCAAATCATTTCCCTTACTCCTTTGTACATAAAGCTATTAGTTGCTTTAAACGAATTGAAGGAAGTAAACTGAGCCCTCGTGCAGTTCCAGAGAGATAAGATGATCCGCCTCGC
>JAQBPP010000018.1 GCA_028287455.1 Bacilli bacterium
CAGCTGAATTCGTTCTGTGACCTGAAGGATTTTGGCCGCGGTATCCGCTTCCAATTGCCGCTGCGGCGGTGTGCCGTTAGACGACATTTCAGCTAGCGTCAGCGTGCAGATGCCTGTCCGCATGCCCTGCTTTGCATGGGCAGCCAAGATTCCTGCCGCTCCAATCTCCACATCATCCGGATGCGCGCCAAACGCTAATACGTATAAATCGGCGTTCTCAGTGTTCATTTTGCTAAATCTCCAAGTTCTTGCTCTGCGATAGGTTCCGGCAGAGTTTTTGCTGTTTCACGCCACTGTAAATCCCCTCTGGCCAGCGCCTTCACCAAAACTTCTGCTGTAGCCATATTGGTAGCCACAGGTACATTGTGGACATCACACAAACGCAATAATGCAATAATATCAGGTTCATGCGGTTGTGCCATCAGCGGATCGCGGAAAAACAACACTAAATCCATTTGATTCTCCGCAATTAGCGCACCGATTTGCTGGTCGCCGCCAATTGGCCCCGATTGGAAGCAATGTATGGCGAGCCCGGTTGCCTTCGAAATGCGAGCCCCAGTGGTTCCCGTGGCATAAAGTTTGGCACTGGCAAAAGCAGGCTGATAGGCGATGATAAAGTTTACCAAACTGTCTTTTTTTCGGTCATGCGCGATTAATGCAATGTTCATTTGGCTAGTCCCCTTTACATAGACACTTTGCCTGTCACTCAATGATCCGGTCCAATCCATAAATTAACGTTTTCAGCTCCATCACTTTGCGAACGGCAAGCAGCACACCTGGCATATACGCCTCGCGGGCAACCGAATCGTGCCGAATGGTGAGCGTTTGCCCCGGTGAGCCGAAAATCACTTCCTGGTGAGCAAAGTAGCCCGGCAGCCGTACGGAGTGAATTCTCATTCCTTCGTATTCTCCCCCGCGGGAGCCTGCCCACGTTTCATGCTCATCCGGGTGGCCTTGTGAAATGCGCTCCCGCTCTTTGGCAATCATCTCGGCTGTCTTAATCGCAGTACCGCTTGGCGCGTCAACCTTTTGATCATGGTGATACTCAATAATTTCTACATGAGGTATGTATTTTGCGGCGATCGCTGCAAACTTCATCATTAACACTGCCCCGACTGTAAAGTTGGGCACGATCATACCGCCGAGCCCAAGCTCCTCCAGCCGGGTTCGCCATGGAGCAATTTCCTGTTCAGTAATGCCAGTTGTGCCCACCACTGGTCGTATCCCAAGTTCCAGATAAGTTTCCATATTGGAACGAATGACGGCAGGTGTTGTGAAGTCAACCACCACGTCCGGATTAGTGGAAACAATGCCCTCTCTTAAATTGTTAAACAACAGGCCTTTTGCTCCCTGAATGCCCAGTTCCTGCTCGATGGTGCCGCCTTCCGCGCGCAGATCCACGCCGCCTACTGCTTCCATATCTGAAGCTTCTGTTACTGCTTGGACGACAACTTGTCCCATTCGACCTTTTGCACCGACAACTAGTACGCGAAGCAACTGCGCCACACACTTAACCTCCTAATTTTTACATCTTTTTCTTTTATAGTATCAAAAGAGACTAAAAAACGCACGACACCCTTTGTCATGCGTCTAATGATTCAGCGGTCTTGATCAATCAGCATCAGTTGTCCACCCTGTCCACCAAGGGCCGGATCTCTGTCATGCGCAATTTTGCTTCCAGGTGTTCCGGCACTAATTCGAGGGCCATCTGGTAGGTTTGCATCGCGCTTTGATAGTCACCCATATCCCGATAGACATTGCCAAGATCCACATACGCCTGGATATAGACGGGATCGAGCTCGATCGATTGTTTCAACAATTTTTCTGCAAGACTTAATGCAGACGGCGTCTTGCTTAATTTGATCGATTCCAAATGAATACGCATCGCTTGGATATGACGCAGTTGGGCAATGTAATCGGTGCTTGCAGGATCCAAATGAACGGCCCAGCCTGCAGCTTTCTCTGCTTCTTCCAGCATATGGCTGCGCGCGTAGGTAATCGATAAGCGATAGTAGAGATCAGCCTCTTGTGGGCAGAGTGAGAGCGCCTTTTTAAAAGCGGCAATCGCACTTAAAAAATCGTTTTGCAAGATGAGGTTGTACGCTTGTTGAACAAGTTCTTCACAGGGCACTCTCGCTCCCTCCTTTTAACACAGGTTACCTGCATTCTATGCCTGAGCGAGAGAAGGTGCTACTGCCGCAGAGAATAAATGGGCTATTCACCCGGAAGCTTGCGGGTCCAGCGATTCGCGTCGCGCGTGCTGAACTTTGCCATCATGGCATGATGTGCAGCTTCGAGGTCAATGCCTAGCGAATTTGCAAAACAAGTGATAATAAACTGACAGTCGGCCAGTTCCATCGCAATCGAAGAAGGTTGTTCGTTTGCCTTTTTCTTCTTTGGACCATACTCATGGGTGATTTCTCTGGCAAGCTCCCCCACTTCCTCCGCCATTCGGGCCATTAGCTCAAGTGGGCTGAAATAGCCCTCGACAAACTGGGAGATGTAGTTGTCTACGTCCTGCTGCATCTGTTTTATTGTCATGTCCTGGCTGCGATCGTGAGTCACTCTCGTCTCCTCCATCATTTTCTTTTATTGAGTAAAAGCGATAACTGCTGTGAGTGCTATTTTTTGTGCAGATACACCCTTTTCAATTAGTTAAGCAGAACTCGGCGTACATATCCACTAAGAAATCGAGGAATAGTACCTGAACGGGGTTAAATTGGCAAACGACTGGGCAAAGGGGGATGGCAATCGGTGCCGATCGTAATGCAACTTGTGGTTACCTTGTTAGGAATCCTAATCCTCTGTTTGATGCCAAAACGACTAACCAGGCAGCAGATGTACATGACATGGATCGCTACAGCAGTTGTTGCTTATTCGCTCGATGGTATATTTGGAGGTGTGCTAAAACTTTATTACTACCTCAATTCCAGAATCGAAATTTATGACGTATTCTTCCAACTCGTGACAGTCCCTCCGTTCGGCATCATTTTTTTGAATTTTATGCCAAAAAAACTGCTGAAATTCGTCGTTTATTCACTGGTTTGGACGGTGATCTCGGTCCTGGTGGAATACCTCGCGGTGAAAATCCAGTTATTGGTTTACAACGGTTGGAAGCCGTGGTACTCTCCGCCCTTTTACTTCCTAGGATGTGTTTATCTGCGCTGGCATTTGGCATTTATCAAAAGAGGATCGCATTGATTCGATTAGTTTGAGCAGCCTGCAATGGCATAAAATTGAAATCAAATGAAAAACCTACGCTTGAGGATGGGAGGGATCTGCATGAATTTGACTCGTGCAAAACAGATTATTGAGTCAGAGAAGAAAATTAATGTGACATACAAAGGCCAGCCGGTTTGGATCGACGGCATTTATGAATCTAACCAAACTGCGCAGGTGCACGCTGAAGATTCTCCAGAAGCATCGCTTCATGTAGCTGTTGAAGATCTTGCCGAACAACCAGTTGCCATAAACACCGCTGATGAGTGTGGGTGCAGTTAAGGAAAGTGTGTATGCCCATGGGTACAAACCGTCCCCATTTCAGACAGCGTTCCATATGCTGTGAAATCAACATGTAAGAACGCCAGTTTAGGGGTGACAACTATGGTTGGACACGAACATGTTAGACGCTGTGTTGGAAAATGGGTGATCTGCCATACCACTACTCGTGGAGATATCAGGGGCATACTACACAATTGCAGCGGAACTCATCTCTTCATGCGAACCACAGCCTACCAGGCAATAGCGGCAGAGAGCGACGAAGACAGTCGGTTCATTCACAGCTGCGGGCCTGAATCAGATTCGGCCAGCCACGTCTATTACGGCGGTTGGGGGTCAGTTGCGGTGCCGCTGGCTGCGATCGCTGGCATTACATTAATTGGCCTAAGCGCTTCCTGGTGGTAAAAAAAGACAGCCGCGCGAGTTGCGGCTGTCTTTTTGCTGTCGATTAAGCTTTTAAAACATCGTGGTCAACGTACCGTTCACCGTTGAGTTCACTTATGACGTTGACTGCTACTTTGGCTCCGTCACCGGCAGTTATAATCGTATGTACGCTTACTCCTGCAACAGTTCCGGCCGCCCAGATCCCATTCACACTCGTTTTACCGCTGCCATCTGTATCAATAATGGTTTTGACGCGAGGCTCTGTCCCTGGGATGGTTTTAAGTCCAATTTTTTCAGCTACATCCAATAAAAACCCAGTAGCCAGAATGACATGCTGTCCCTCATAGGATTCCTGATCGGTTGCTACCCGAAAACCGTTGTCTGATTTTTCAACATTGACCACTTTTCCATCTACAAGCGTCGCGCCAAACTTCTTCGCTTGATTTTTTCCTGTCTCGACAAGATCCGGCCCAGCGATTTCATTTACGCCATAATGGTTTTCAATCCATGCGCGTTTCGTAACACTTTGATCGCTGTCGATCAGAAGAGTTTTTTTACCGGATTTAGCAGCAAAAATAGCAGCACTTGCTCCGGCAGGACCTGCGCCAACTATAACGATATCATACATACCAAAACCTCCCTTTGGATTCATTTCAGAGTAGTTTTACCTATCCATCATATCATATTCGGCTCAGATGTCTCTCCGGTTGTCGCTTGACCTTCGATTGAATTGCGTGTGATCACAAGCTTATGTTCCTCTTGCAGTGATCGTTCACCAAATACTAACAGGACGATTAATGATGCCGCCAGAATCGTTAAAAATGGCATCACCGGAAACGCATACCGAGTGATCGGCACAAACAGAAGCTGCACGACAGATTGAAACACGACGAGTAAGATAATCGGCCGCAATTTCACTAGTCTGCGGTACAGAAGCATCGCCGATGCCCCCAGGTATGCGATCCATTGATGAATAAAAGAAAACATATCCAGGAATGTGCCATGTGGCGTGACCCATAAGTCGCTGAACATATACTGCAGCTTGCCGACAGTAAACCATGCGGCATACAGCCAGAAATGGGT